>JAEZHL010000351.1 GCA_023416575.1 Pseudomonadota bacterium | reverse complement strand
GCGGGATGCAGCTTCTTGAACTCGTCGAAGTTCTCGAACACCGACTTCACGAGCTGATACACCGTCTCTTCCGGCATCTTGGCCGACGTGACGAGCGTTGCCAGCACACCGTACGTCTCGGTCGGGTTCGGGTTGCCCGCATAGAGACCGCCGGGGATCGTCGCCTTGGCGTAATAGGGCTTCTCAGCCAGCAGCTTGTCGACAGCCGGGCCCTTTATCGGCACGAGCTGCGCGCCGCACGTGGTAACCGGGTCCTGGATGTTGGCCGAGGGATGGCCAACGCCGTAGAAGAAGCCGTCGATCTTGTTGTCGCAGAGCGCAGGGCCGTGCTCGTCCGGCTTCAACTCAGAGGCGAGAGAGAAGTCGCTCGTCTTCCAGCTCATCGCGGTAAGCAGCTCCTCCATCGAGGCGCGCGTACCGGAGCCCGGGTTGCCGATGTTGAAGCGCTTGCCCTTGAGGTCCTCGAACGCCTTGACGTTCGCTTCCTTGCGGGAGAGCACGGTGAAGGGCTCTGGATGCAAGGAGAATACGGCCCTCAGGTCACCGAACGCGCCATCCTTCTGGAACCCGCCGAGTCCCTTCACGGAGTTGTACTGCACGTCCGACTGCGACAGACCGAAGTCGAGGTCGCCTGCGCGGATGGTGTTGACGTTATAGCTCGATCCGCCGGTGCTCTCGACCGAGCAGCGGATCCCGTGCGAGGCGCGATCCTTATTGAGCAGTCGGCAGATCGCGCCGCCAGCCGCGTAGTAGACACCGGTGACACCACCGGTACCGATCGTCACAAACTTCTGCTGCGCTGCAGCAGGACCGGCAAGAAGACCGATCGCCGTAAGAGTGGTGGCAAGAATTCCGGCTGTTTTCATACAGGTGCTCCCCTGGGTTGAAGCCGAGATAAAATGCTATTGGCCGGGCAGCGATGCGATCGCTGCATCTACGGCATCGCCGAAGCGTTCAACGATTCGGTCGATATCGCTGCTCGCCACGATGAATGGCGGTGCGAGCATGTTGTGATCTCCATGTCTGCCGTCGATTGTACCCGGCATGGCATAGCAGGCCAGACCGCGAGCCATCGCCTCTTGCTTGACTCGGGCGTTGAGGGACAGAGCCGGGTCGAATGGCAATTTTGTGGAGCGGTCGCGCACATACTCGACGGCCCAGAAAAGTCCCCGGCCGCGAATATCGCCGACGTGATGGTGATTGGCAAATCGCTCCCGTAGCCGCTGTTCCAGTCGCTCGCCCTGCCGGCGCACATTCTCCAGGAGACCTTCCTTCTCGATCGTCTCTTGGACCGCGAGCGAAGCGGCGCACGCAACCGGGTGCGCGAGATACGTATGCCCGTGCTGGAAGAAGCCGCTGCCATCCCGGAACGCAGCAAATATCTTTTCCGAGAGCAAAACAGCGCCGATGGGCTGGTAGCCGGCGCCGAGCCCCTTCGCGATGGCCATGATATCCGGCGCGATCTGCTCCTGTTCGCAGGCGTGCAACGTCCCCGTGCGGCCGATCCCGCACATCACCTCGTCGAGGATCAGGAGGATGCCGTGGCGATTGCAGATCTCGCGTACCCGTCGGAAATAACCGGGAGGCGCCGTCGTGCAGCCCTGCGTGGCACCACCGACGGTTTCGGCGACAAAGGCGATGATCGTTTCCGGGCCGAGCTCGCGGATCTTGGCTTCCAGCTCCTCGGCCAGGCGCTGACCGTAGGCCTCGGGCGTTTCATCGTCGCGCTTATCCCGATAGGCGTAGGGAGGAGAGACGTGGTGGCTCTCGAACAGCATCGGCGCGAACTGCTGCCGGCGCCATGCATTGCCGCCCACCGCCAGCGCACCGAGCGTGTTGCCATGATAGCTCTGCCGGCGCGCGATGAACCGGGTTCGCTGGGACTCGCCACGCTCGATGAAATACTGCCGCGCCATCTTGAGCGCTGCTTCGATCGCCTCCGAGCCACCAGACACGAAGTAGACCTGAGAAATACCGGCCGGCGCGCGATTGACGAGATGATCGGCCAGCCGCTCCGCCGCGTCCGTGGTGAAGAAGGAAGAGTGCGCGTAGGCCAAGCGGTCGACCTGAGCCTTTATGGCTTGGTTGACTGCCGGATGCCCGTGACCCAGGCAGGAAACGGCCGCACCGCTCGAGGCATCGATATATGCCTTGCCTTCCGAATCGAAAATCTCGATGCCGCTGCCGCGGACCGCGACGGGCAGGCCTGTCTTGGTGATTCGCCGGTGAAGAATACGGCTGGTGCGTTCGGTCATGCTTTGCGTCGCCTCGTAGTCGTGTCTGTCGTGTAGGTCCCCAGCTGATGGAGGAGAATCTCCGCGCTGGAAATTGCATCGACTGCAGCCTGACCGCGCTTGGCTGCGACGAGCGCAGCGAGGCATTCCATGACGAGGAAAGCGGGCGTCATCGTCTGCAGGAACGACGGCGTGTCGGTTGGAACCATGATGGTCGCCGCTGCATGTCGCGCGAGCGGGGCAGCCCGACTGTCCGTCACCGCGATAACTGGCACCCCGCGTTCGACCGCATAGGCGACTGCCTCGACCGTCAACGTCGTATATGGCGCTATGGAAAGGGCGACGAGAGCGTCGCCGGGCGAGAGATCGCGGAGGGCATCTAGCCCGATGCCACCAGCCTGGTCAAGCAGCCTGGTCTTCTCGCCGATGAGCGCGAGCAGGTAGGCACCAAGATAGACCGGTGCGAACCCCGAGCGCGCACCGACCCAGTACACGCGCGCGCTGGCCTGGATGATATCGGCCGCACGCGTCATGGCGGCCACCGTCTCCGGCTCGCACAGGGAGCGCAGATGCCCGGATACGACGGCCAAGGTATCGGCGATCAGGGCGTGGTCGCCGTCCAGGTTCCGCCGTGCGTGCAGCTCCTCGGCCCGCTCGCGGAACAGACCCGTACGGCTGCGCATCGCGTCGGCGAAATGCTCTCGGAGGTCACCGAACCCCTCGAAACCCAACCTCTGAGCGAGCCGAGTCATCGTCGCCGGGGTCACACCCGCCCGGCGCGCCAACTCACGCATGGAAAGAAGAGCAACGTCATCCCGATGGTCGAGCAACCAGCGGGCAGCACTTCGGAGCTGGGGCGGCAGCTCCTCCAGTGCCGAGAGCAAGTTTTCCTCGATCGCGACGATTGCCATTGCGGGAATACATCACGAAGAATTGCTGCCTGCAACAGATGTTTCACTCTAGAGCCAAGAGTGACTGATGTTTCACCTCGACGCCTGCGGTTTGGCTCGCGGGGTGGCTCACGTTCTTGTCACGAGACTGCAATCTGAATCCGCCAGCTCGGTCGGCATGCAACCGGCTACGAGGCCGCGATTTGGCTCAGTTGTCCGCTGAACTGGATCTGCCGCCA
>JAEZHL010000341.1 GCA_023416575.1 Pseudomonadota bacterium | reverse complement strand
TTGGCGATCATCGACCGGGCATCGGCGGGTGTTATCTTGGGAACTGCGGCGTTTGCCGTTTCCAGCATTTCCTTAAGGCTCGTCATTACGAAAGTTCCTCTCGGGCTGTGCGCTTGCGGGCGGTTCTATATATTAACGCCTGCAATGCGCGAATGACTGCCCGGCCGGAACAGCCGACTGATAGTCCGTATCGAAGGTGATGGTTATGCTCGACCCGCTCGCGGACGTTCTGCGCTCAGTTCGATTGACAGGGGGCTTGTTCCTCGACGCCACCTTTACGGCGCCCTGGTGCGTCGCGGCCAGCATGGCGGCCGAGGATTGTGCGCCATATCTTGCAAATCCGGCGCAATTGATCTGCTATCATTTCGTGATGGAGGGAGAGCTTCTTCTGTTCGTCGAAGGTGAGCCGCCTATCGTGGTGCGGGCCGGCGAAATCATCCTGCTCCCCCAGAACGATCTCCACATCATGGCCAGCGAGGACGGCCTCGTGCCGGTGCGCGCGCGCTCACTCATATGCCCGTCGCCAGACGGCGGGCTTCCCTCGATCCATTACGGCGGCCCTGGTGACCGAACCCTGCTCGTATGCGGCTTTCTCGCAACGCAGGATGATTACAATCCGCTGATCGCGGCTCTGCCTCGTCTGCTCGTCCTTAATGTTGCCGACGCCGCATCGCGCGATTGGATCGAGGCGTCGGTGAGGTTTGCGGCGCGGGAGCTGACCGAGGGCCGCCTGGCGTCATCGAGCGTGCTGTCCCGGCTTTCGGAAACGCTGCTTGTCGAAGCCGTACGGCAGTACTCGACAACGCGGACAGGGGAGAGCACGGGCTGGTTGAAGGGGCTCAAGGACCCGCAGGTGGGCAAAGCGATAGCCTTGATCCATCAGGATATCGGCGCACTCTGGAGCCCCGGCGAGCTTGCGCGCGAGGTTGCGATGTCCCGCAGCGCGTTCGTGGACCGCTTTACGGCTCTGGTTGGCATGCCACCCATTCGCTACCAAACGGTCTGGCGACTTCAGACGGCGAAGCTGCACCTGAAGGAGACGCGACTGACGGTTGCCCAGATTGCGCGCCGGGTCGGCTATGAATCCGAGGAGGCATTCAGCCGGGCCTTCAAGCGCGAATTCGGCGAGTCCCCGTCGCGATGGCGCGCGTGAGGGGCAGGTCCCTCCTGCTGCGGTCGACCCTCTCGTTCAGGACTGCGCGGCCCATGAGGACCAACCGGGGGCATGTCGCAATCATAACAAGACACTGACGCGTTTATTCCGCCCAAGCTGACAGCTTTTCGGTAAAACTCCCGGTCCGTGGAATTGGGGAGTGTTGCGCCCGTGACCCGCTTTTCGTTCTCCTCGCTGCTGACCAACGCCCTGACTGGTAACCGGAATTGGCAGCCGCAGTGGCCGAATGCCGTGCCGAAAGCCGAATACGACGTCATCATCGTCGGCGCTGGGGGGCACGGCCTTGGCGCGGCATACTACCTTGCCAAAGAGCATGGCATCACCAACGTCGCCATCATTGACAAGGGTTGGCTCGGCGGCGGCAACACCGGCCGTAACACCACCATCATCCGCTCGAACTACCTCTACGACGAGAGCGCGATGCTCTACGAGCACGCGATGAAGCTGTGGGAGGGCCTGAGCCAGGAGCTCAACTACAACGTCATGTTCTCGCAGCGCGGCGTGATGATGCTCGCCCACTCGGTTCACGATGTGCAGAGCTTCAAGCGCCACATCCACTCCAACCGGCTGAACGGCATCGATAATGAATGGCTAACGCCTGCCCAGGCGAAGGCATTCTGCCCGCCGCTCAACATCGATGAAGGCGCTCGCTATCCCGTCATAGGGGCAGCGCTTCAACGCCGCGGCGGTGTTGCACGCCATGACGCGGTCGCCTGGGGCTATGCGCGGGGCGCAGCGGCCCGCGGCGTCGATATCATCCAGAATTGCCCGGTGACGGCGATCCGGCGCGATGCTTCGGGGCGCGTCGCCGGGGTCGAGACGGCGAAGGGCTTCATCAAGGCCAAGAAAGTGGCGGTCTCCGCCGCCGGCCATACGTCGGTCGTGATGGACACCGCGGGCGTAAGGCTGCCACTCGAAAGCTTCCCGCTGCAGGCGCTCGTCTCCGAACCGGTGAAGCCGATCTTCCCGTGCGTGGTCATGTCCAACACGGTTCATGCCTACATCAGCCAGTCCGACAAGGGCGAGCTCGTCATCGGCTCGGGAACGGACCAGTATGTCTCCTACAGCCAGCGTGGCGGCCTGCCGCTGATCGAGCATACGATCGCGGCCATCTGCGAGATGTTCCCGATCTTCACCCGCATGCGCATGCTGCGGAACTGGGGGGGCATCGTCGACGTGACCCCAGACCGCTCGCCCATCCTCGGCAAGACGCCGGTGCCGGGGCTCTACGTCAATTGCGGCTGGGGTACGGGCGGTTTCAAGGCAACGCCGGGGTCGGGGCACGTCTTCGCCCACACGATCGCGCGGGACGAGCCGCATCCGGCCAACGCGCCGTTCACGCTGGAACGCTTCACCACGGGCCGCCTGATCGACGAGGCGGCAGCCGCTGCCGTCGCGCACTGAGGGGAGGATGGGATGCTGCTGATACATTGCCCCTATTGCGAGGCCGAGCGTCCGGAGCTGGAGTTCGTGTACGGAGGCGAGGCGCATATCGCGCGGCCTCGTGATCCTGCGGCACAGTCCGATGAGCAGTGGCGGGACTTCCTCTTCATTCGCACGAACCCGCGCGGCATGCATTTCGAGCGCTGGCGCCACACCCATGGCTGCGGACGCTTTTTCAATGCCGTGCGCGACACCGTCGGCGACAAGTTCGTGATGACCTACAAGGCCGGCCTGCCGCGCCCCACCGAGGACGCGCTGAAGGCTGCTGCGCTGTCGAAGGGCGCACGTCGATGAGCACGTTCCGCACCTTCGGCAAGGGCCGGGTGAACTACGACCGGCCCGTGCACTTCACCTTCAACGGCGCAACCTATCAAGGCTACGAAGGCGACACTCTGGCTTCCGCGCTGTTGGCCAACGGCGTGCATCTCGTCGGCCGCTCGTTCAAGTACCACCGGCCGCGCGGCATTCTCTCAGCGGGCTCGGAGGAGCCGAACGCGCTGGTCGGCACCGATCGGGGTGGTGGCCGGTTCGAGCCGAATACGCGGGCGACCGTGCTGGAAGTCTTCGATGGCCTCAACGCTTCGAGCCAGAACCATTGGCCATCGTTGCGCCTCGACATCGGTGCGGCCGGCGATGCGCTCTCCATGCTGTTTTCGGCCGGCTTCTACTACAAGACGTTCATGTGGCCGAAGAGCTTCTGGAACAAGCTCTACGAGCCGCTCATCCGTGGTGCCGCGGGCCTCGGCCGGGCGCCGTCGGCCCCCGATCCCGATACTTACGCCAGTCGATTTGCGCATTGTGATGTGCTGATCGTCGGCGCCGGTCCGGCTGGTCTTGCGGCCGCACTTGCCGCGGGCCAGGGCGGCGCGCGCGTCGTATTGGTGGACGAGCAGTCCGAATTTGGCGGCTCGCTGCTGTCAGAGCCTGATGCGCGCATCGACGGGATGCCGGCATGGGACTGGCTGGCGGACGCCATGGCTGCGCTGTCGGCGATGCCGAACGTGACACTGCTCCCGCGCACCACCGCCATCGGCTACTACCACCAGAACTTCGTTG
>JAEZHL010000323.1 GCA_023416575.1 Pseudomonadota bacterium | reverse complement strand
GAGATCGAAGCGCATCTGGTGGCCGAAAACGCTGAGCGTTCCCGTGCCCGTGCGGTCGGTCTTCCTGATGCCTTCGGTGCGCACGCGGCGCATGAGAGTGAGATACTGGTCCATGACTCCGGCATAGCCTGATTCCGATCGTGCCGCGACCCGGCTGGGGGGACTGCTCACGTCAGTGGCACGAAGAGCAGCGCGATCAGGACCAGCGCATTATATGCTGCATGGCAGGCGAGTGGCACCCACAGGTTGCCGGTTCGCCAGAGCAGCCATGAGAAGAACAGGCCGGCGAGGAACACCTCCACGAGCCCCAGGCCGGAATAGCCAGCGTGGAGAATGGTCCAGCCGAGGGTCGTGAGAAGCGAGGCGCCGAAGAAGCCGAGCCGTGTATGGGACAGGGCGCTGAGCAGGAAGCCACGGAACAGCAGCTCCTCGGAAAGCGGCGCGCCGACGACGATGGCGAGAGCGAACAGCCAGAACGCGTCGGAGTGCAGCGGCTCCAGGAATGGCCGCACGTCCTGCATGACCGTGTCGTGCGCGAACGGCAGCACGATGATGTGGTATGCCATCTGCAACACGAACATCAGCACGACAGCCGCGATGACGAGACGCGCGGGCGTCGATTGATCGAGCGCCAGCACCTCGGTCCGGCGGCCACCGAACAAGCCCGCCGCCACGATGACGAGGGCGATGATCACCGACTGCATGCCCAGCAGCCAGATGGCCATCCCCCAGGTGCGGGCTTCGTCGGCCGGCAAGGGCTCCGCCTCCGGCACCGAGATCGGCGCAAGGCTCAGGTTGGCGAGGAGGTTCGTCGCCACGAAGGCGCCGATTCCAAGGATGGCCAGCGCAGCCGCAACGGCAAGGAACGCGTTCCACGGGGAGCGCGCGTGGTAGGCCGAGGGGCCGGTCAGAAGCTCACGTGTGGCGGCGATCAGCAAGCTCGGTCAAAACCTTTCAACGAGTGCTTTTTTTCGAACGAGGGAGGGCCTATATTAGGCGTGCCGGATTCGTCCGGCTATGGCGATAAACGCGGCCGTAATAAGCCATTCGGACCCGGGGGCGGTACCCGGCGCCTCCACCACAGGCTGCAGCCCATGCGGCAGCCTCTGATGGGGGCGAAATAGGATCGACGAGGGTGTAAAGGGTTTAGCTTTTGCCCGGCATGGTTCCGCCGTTATCGGGCCATCCAGAATAGTTGCCAACGACAACTATGCTGAGGCCGCTCTCGCTGCGTAATGCGGCGCGAAAAGCCTGAACTCAAGTCCTGATCCTTAGCCGGGTCAGGCGCGGTTTCGGAGGGCACCGGGCAACAGAAGCCCTCCACTTTCCCTGCGGCCTTTGGATCGAAGGTTCGCACAGCAAGGATACGTCGGATTCACTGACTGATCCCTCATGAGCAGCGAGCGCATGATCGATTACGAATCCCTGGCGCAGGACGCGATGCGTGGCGTTGTACGCGCCGTCTTGGCCCGTACGGCCAAGGGCGGACTTCCTGGAGACCACCACTTCTATATCTCGTTCGACACGCAAGCCCCTGGTGTGGGTCTGTCCAAGCGCCTGCGCGAGAAGTATCCCGAAGAGATGACGATCGTGCTGCAGCACCGCTTTTGGGATCTGGCGGTGAACGAGGATCGCTTCGAGGTGAAGCTGACGTTCGACGGTATCCCCGAGCGGCTGGTCGTGCCGTTCGCGGCGCTCAAGGTCTTCTTCGATCCGAGCGTGCGCTATGGGCTGCAGTTCGAGGCGCCGGATTTGACGCCGGAGATGGATTCCGAGAGCATCGCGCCTCAGGATCAGGAGGCCGAGCAAGGGGAAGCTGCCGCACCCGCCGAATCGCAGCCAGCCGTTTTCCGCGCGCCGCGCCCAGTCGCAGAGCGCAAGACCGTACGCTCTGCACGCAAGCCGCGTGCGAAGGAGACCGCCGAGACTGGTTCAGCCGAGACGGCGAATTTGCGCACCAAGACTGCCCCGCAGTCGGAAGAGAAGTCTGACGAGGCGCCAGCCGCCGAGCAGCCCGCTGCACCCGAGCCTGCATCTGGCGCCCAGATCGTTCGGCTGGACGCTTTCCGCAAGAAGTAGTCGTCCCTTCCATCCGCATGCCTTGTCGCTGCGGCTGCCTCTGCGGCTGATTGGGCGCGACCAGCTCTTTCGAGAGCGCTTGCCCGACTTGGGGCTCGGGCGACGCTCCTGCCGTCCTTATTACCCCTGCCCTCCTGGCCGACCTACCGCGGACCACTCCTCGATCTCAATCGGCACGCCTCAAGGCGCTTCAAATGCGCCGCGATCTGTGGTGGCATGGAGATCCGTGATCTGAAGGAGGCCGCCGCATGACTTCCCTTGGGCTTTTCACTGGCGAGCGCGCCCTCGTCACCGGCTCTGCGTCCAACATCGGGCGGGGCATCGCGCTCGCACTGGCGCGCGAAGGTGCGGGCGTGATCCTGGCCGACGTCGACATGGAGCGCAACGCAGCCGTCGCCCGCGAGATCGGCAGCGCAGGTGGGGCTGCCGAAACAATTACGGTCGACCTTTCCCAGCCCGGCGGCTGGAGGGAGGTCATGGAAGCCGTCGAGGGTCGGCCGCCGCAGATGTTCGTGCATGCGGCGTGCCCGCGGCGGCTCGAGGCGGACACACCGGCCAAGGTCTCTGAAGAGACATGGGACGAAATGCTCAACACCAACGTCCGCAGCGGCTTCTTCCTCGGGCGGGAGCTCGGGCTACGGATGCAGAAGGCCGGCGTGCGCGGCCGATTGCTGTTCATCACCTCCCTGCATGCTGACGCGCCTCGCAACCTCGCCCACTACTCGGCCGCGAAGGCCGGCATGACGATGGCCATGAAGGAGCTGGCACGCGCATTCGGCCCCTCGAGCATCCGCGTCAATGCGCTGGCGCCGGGAGCGGTGCCGGGCGGTGGCGCCAGCAACATGGACGACAGTTTCCAGCCCAAGCGGAAGATCCCACTCCAGCGTTTTGGCACGCCGGAGGATATGGCCGGCATGGCGATTGCACTGCTGTCGGATCGCTTCTCAGGGTACGTGACGGGTGTCACCCTGCCGGTCGATGGTGGGCTCGCCCTATTCAACTGGATCGACATGCCCGGCCAGGAGCAGGCCTGACCGAGCCCGACCTTTCCGATGTGATTATGATTGCCTGCGATCACCCCTCTAGGGAGCCGACGATGGTTCAAGTCGCAAACTGGGTTCAAACACTAGTGGATGCCCAGGCCGCGCCCCTTGAGCCTGGTCGCGGCTCCGCCCTGTTGCTCAAGCACGGGACCATGAGCTTGCGCTACTACGCGCCGCGCGGTGTCGATCCGCAGACGCCGCATGCGCAGGACGAGATCTACATCGTTGCGCAGGGCTCGGGGTACGTGGTTTCGGGCCCGCGTGAAGATGCGCTCGAGAGGAAGCAGTTCCGCGCCGGTGACGCCATCTTCGTGCCTGCCGGATACGTGCACCGTTTCGTCGATTTCACGGATGATTTCGGGACGTGGGTCATCTTCTGGGGACCCGAGGGGGGCGAGCGCAACTGAGAGTGGCTCGGTCAACCGCGATGTGCTTCTTACCGCGATGTCTGGACTGACTGATCTGTCAGGCCCACGCTCAAATTGCGGGAGAGGGACGAACCATGATCTACGAGCTGCGCGTTTATGATTGCGTGCCCGGCCGGCTGCCGGCGCTGCTGAGCCGGTTTCAGAATGTGACACTGCCGATCTGGGAGCGCCATGGCATCCGGCAGGCCGGGTTCTGGACGACGCTCGTCGGCGAGTCGAACCAGCAGTTGAACTATCTCCTGCAGTGGGAATCTCTCGCTGAGCGGGAGCAGAAGTGGAACCAGTTCATGGCCGATCCCGAGTGGGCGGCCAAGCGAGCCGAATCGGAAAAGGACGGCCCGATCATCGCCAAGGTGTCGAACCAGTTCTGGCAGCCGACATCGTTCTCCTCGGTCAAGTAGCCGGGGCTGGGCGTCCTGCTGTTCCAGCATGCTTCTGGAACCTCCTCAGCGGGCGAGCGTTCGATCCGGGGGACGAAGAGGTGGAGCTGGTGAGGAGGCCCGCGAGGAGAAGCCGGGGAGACACCGGAGCCGGGCTTTGGGGTGCTATCCTGGCCGTCGCGCTCGTGCTCGGGTTGATCTGGTTCATCTTCAGCGCGCATCCGCGCCATACCGCTGTTCCAACTCCTGAGGAAATTCACCTGGAGCCTACCCTGCAGCCTTCGCCGACTACGCCGCGAGGGCCGCCCCCGCCTCAGCCCTAGCGGGACAAGGGGAGGGTCATGAGAGCCTTTCCGGCACTTCGATGAAGGCCTGAAAGGCTCTCGCTTCTCAGCTGCCGGCGGTGACAGGAGGGGGCGTGTTCTCCTGTCCCGGATCGCCGTGATCGAAACGCAGCGTCAGCACGCCATCGTCGAGCTCGGCGCATTCCACGCTCCGCACGAACGGGTCAGTGGCCTCGATGTTGGCCGCCTCCATGCAGGTTTCCGTTGTGGCGAATGGCTTGACGTGCACGCCACCATCTCCGTTCGGCAGGGCGAGCATGATAATCATTACGATGATCTTGGGGGGCACGGCGTGTCCTCGACCGTGGATGGGGACGGGCAGCACTGCTGCCCAGGTTCACGCACGAACTGACGTTGCCCTTAACCATGACGCGACCGCGCTTGGCGGTCAGGTTCTCAAGCCCCGCGCGTCGGATGCCCCAACATCCGGACTGGCGCGACTCGGGCTATGCAGTAGCCTGAGCAGGCTCCGGAAAAGTGGCGATATGGTGAGAGATTTACGGCTGTGCCCGGGAAACCAGCTCTGGGTCGCCGGATCGGGCCGAAGCCAGCGCGCGATCAGGCTGGCTCCGGCGACTTCGGGCGGGACCCCTGGAGCCCGCCCTACGAGATGTGCTAGTGAGCCAGGAATTTCGCATTCGAGCAGAGGTGAGTTCACCCGACATGACATCCGCTGACGTGCGCATCGAGACGGATACGTTTGGCCCCATCGAGGTGCCCTCCGACAGGTACTGGGGTGCCCAGTCGCAGCGCAGCCTCGGCAATTTCAAGATCGGCTGGGAGAAGCAGCCGAAGCCAATCGTCCGCGCGCTCGGCATCGTGAAACGCGCGGCTGCCGAGAGCAACATGGCGCTGGGGCGGCTCGATCCGAAGATCGGCGAAGCGATCATCAAGGCGGCGCAGGAGGTGATCGACGGCAAGCTCGACGAGCATTTCCCGCTCGTGGTCTGGCAGACCGGCTCGGGTACGCAGTCGAACATGAATGCCAACGAGGTGATCTCGAACCGCGCCATCGAGATGCTCGGCGGGGTCATGGGCTCGAAGAAGCCCGTACACCCCAATGACCACGTCAACATGAGCCAGTCGTCGAACGACACTTATCCGACGGCCATGCACGTTGCGGCGGCCGAGCAGATTCATCACGATCTGCTGCCCGCCCTGCGGCACCTGCACAAAGCCCTCGATGAGAAGGCGAAGGCATGGGCCCACATCGTCAAGATCGGGCGCACCCACACGCAGGATGCCACGCCGCTGACGCTCGGGCAGGAGTTCTCGGGCTACGCCAAGCAGGTCGAGAACGGCATCAAGCGCATCGAGCAGACCATGCCGATGCTGATGGAGCTGGCCCAGGGCGGCACGGCGGTCGGCACGGGGCTCAACGCGCCCAAGGGTTTCGCCGAGAAGGTGGCCGAGCGGATCGCCGCCATCACCGGCCTGGCGTTCACCTCGGCGCCGAACAAGTTCGAGGCGCTGGCAGCGCACGACGCGATGGTGATGACGCACGGCGCCATCAACACGGTGGCGGTGTCGCTGTTCAAGATCGCCAACGACATCCGCTTCCTCGGCTCGGGTCCTCGGTCCGGCCTCGGCGAGCTGGCATTGCCTGAGAACGAGCCCGGCTCCTCGATCATGCCGGGCAAGGTGAATCCGACGCAGTCCGAGGCGCTGACCATGGTTTGCGCCCAGGTGTTCGGCAACCAGGCCACGATCACGTTCGCCGGCAGCCAGGGGCACTTCGAGCTCAACGTCTTCAATCCGGTGATGGCGTACAACTTCCTGCAGTCGGTTCGCCTGCTGGCCGATGCTGCGGTGAGCTTCACCGACAACTGCGTCGTGGGCATCGAGCCGCGCGAGGATAACATCAAGGCGGCTCTCGAACGGTCGCTGATGCTGGTGACGGCGCTGGCGCCGAAGATCGGCTACGACAACGCGGCCAAGATCGCCAAGACGGCGCATAAGAACGGCACGACGCTGCGCGAGGAAGCCGTTGGCGGCGGCTATGTCAGCGAGGCGGAGTTCGATGCCATCGTGCGGCCGGAGAAGATGATCGGGCCGGAGTGAGGTCGGGGCCGGAGTTGCGCCGCCGGTCATAGGCGAGGCATGAGTGCATGACTGCCGAGATCGTCAATCTCCGCCGTAAGCGAAAGGAGAAGGCGCGCGTCGCGAAGGAGATCGAGGCGAGCGCCAATCGCATAGCCTTCGGCCGAACCAAGCACGAGCGCGAGCTGGCTGCTGCCGAGCGTCAGCTCGCGGAGCGTCGCCTCGAGGCGATGAAGCGCGAGTCGGGACCCGTCGAAGAGTAGAGTGGTCGGGTTCGGTGAGAGGAAGACAACGGAACGCCCGATCCCGCGCAGCGAACCGTTCACCGATGCGAGGACTGAGGCGTGAGGCCGCTCAAGCGCTCCTTCACCATCGCCGGCCACAGCACGTCGATCTCGCTCGAGGCGCCGTTCTGGGAGGCGTTGAAGGAGGCAGCCCAGGATCGCGGCCAGTCACTCGCCGCGCTTGTCGAGGAGATCGATGCCGAACGCGGTGCCGCTGGTCTGTCCAGCGCCGTTCGGATCTGGATACTCGATTACTATCGGCGCGGGCAGGGTGAGCGTTGAATCGGGTTCAGGTCAGTTTGTTGCCGCCGGAGGATTGCCGGTCCAGCACACCGTTGCCTCGGCCTTACACGTGTGCTCGTCGAACACGATGAAATCGAGGAACAGCTCGCACGAAACGGACTTCTTGCCGACGGTGTACTTCTTGATGCCGCGCTCCGCAGCCCACTGCGCGATGTACTTGTCCAGCAAGTCTTGCGCGTCCTTGGTCGGGCCGTCCTTGCCGTAGTCATTGACGGAGAAGCCGAGGCGCGTGCACGCCGCATCGGCCGCGCCGGTGTGAGCCAGGAGCGTGACGGCTGTTGCTGCAGCGACGAACGGAATGCGGAAAGCCATGCCAGAACCCCCGTGATTATGGCGCCATTCCGTCGAGGTATAGCGGTGCACGGCGGGACTGGCCAGCACAGAGCAAGGGAGGACGCTCAACATCGGCGCGGGCGTTGCCGAAGTGCTCCAGGCAAGCCCCGGACTGCGCGCCGGCGCAAATGCTGGCTTTCGCTTCATCGAGCGTTAGACGGCCTCGGGTGCTTCGCCCACCGCCGATCAGCGCTGATACGGCGCATAGCCGCCATGCGGATGGATGGCCGAGTCGAAGAAAAAGCCGGTATCGAACGGACCGAAGGGGGACTGACGGTCGATCAGCCCACCCCATAGTGCGCGGACGTTGGCACGGTAGCTGCCCGTGACGTCGCGCGACGTGTAGGAGTATCCGCCGACCGGCCGGACGACATAGGCGCGGACCTTGGGCTTTGCTGCACGGCGAACTTTGGGCTTCGCGGCGCGGTAGTAATTCACCTTCGTCTCTGGGCGATGATAACCGCCCTTCCCGTGGTGGGCCGAAGCCGGGATAGCAGTCGACAACGGCATCGCCAGGCAGAGAAGCAAAGTTGTTTGCAGGATACGCTTCATGTCCGACCTACGTCCTGTTCGAATTCGCGAATGCTGAGGATGTCAGCCAAAAGTAAACCGAGAGTTCAGGTCGCTATCCAACGGCGGTGCCTTGCGAAATCTCGAAGCGACAAGGGCGATGACCAACCGGGATCTGGTTCCCCTGTGACCGTCAACGGGTCGGGCGTTTGACGGTTCCGCGGCTCAGGGCTGATAGACCTGTAAGCTGAAGGAGGGGTCTTCGCGGTGCGAGGGGGAGTTACCCCGAAGCTCATCCCGACCGGCGCCGCCCATTCGGCGCCGAGCTCGGACTGCTGTGGCGATACCTGAGCGATGCTATCGCTGGCGATGATCGCTCACTTGCACGCGCGCTGCTTGGCGGTGCAGGTCGACATCACCATGTTGGCGTCGCACTTCATCGCCACCTTACCGACGGCCTTGCCACCGTAGCCGCTGACCGACTGATTGAGAGCGGCCGTCGCCAGGAATTTCGCGACGTCCTGCGTCATTCCGGTGGCGGTGCCGCCGGCCATCACGCACTTGCCTTTGGCCTGCGCGGTCACGGGAACCAGCGCCGCGACTGCCAAGGCAGCGGCGCCTACGAGAGCGAGAGCTTTCATGTCTAGTCTCCTGAGCAAGGATCTGAACGATCTCACTATGCTCAAGAAGATTGGCGTCGGTTAGCGATCTGCGCGGGATTCCGGAAGGGTTTTGGTCGAATTGCCACTGCTGCGTGGCGGCCGGGCAACGCTCCGCGGCTGGATTGTTGCCCGGGGCGCTCGGCTATTTGCAGAGCGTCGCTTGGCCAATGCAGGTGGAGCCGAGGCCGGTCCCCTTCTGGCATTTGAAGTTGACGCGGGTGACAGCGTAGCCGGGCGCCACACCGATTTTCTGGCTGGTGGCCATCCAGCTGGCCCACATGCCCCAGTCCGTCGCCTGGAGGATCGCCTCATATGCCTGGAACTTGGCGCCTTCCTCAGTGCTATTGGTGCCCTGACCAGCCTTGTTGATGCAGGACTTGGCGAGAACCGGTGAAGCAGCGCCCACGACGAGCATTGCTGCGCCGACGCCGGCTGCCAGCGCGGATGTCAGCTTGAGCATTCTGAAAACTCCCTGCGGAAATAGAAACGCGGACTAAGGAACGATGCCCTAGTCCGCGTTAATTTCCTATTGCCCCTGGCCGCCGGATGGTTGCCGTTCGGATTATTTCATCGGGAGCGTTGCAGGGAGGCGGCACTGCCGCCGTTCGGACTGTTCAGCCCGAGACGGAGAGATTGACCGCCTTGGGCCCCTTGCCGCGCTTGTCAGGCTCGGTTTCGAACGAAACCCGCATGCCCTCGTCGAGGGAGCCAAGGCCCGAACGCTCGACGGCAGTGACGTGCACGAACACGTCCTTACCGCCCTGGTCTGGCGTGATGAAGCCAAAGCCTTTGGTTTGATTGAAGAACTTGACAGTCCCAGTCTGCCGCATGCGGAGGGTCTCCTTGTCCCCGTAGTAGTGGCAACTGCACGCGCCTCCACAGGCGCGCGCCCATGTAGCTAGGCAGTCCAATCCGATTGTCGGGGAATCGTGAGTTGCGATCGTGTCAGCGACGCAAGGTGTGCAGAATGCATCAGCAGGCTCAGCGGTATCCGCCGGGTCGATAGGCCGCCCGAACTGACACTAACTATGTGCCAAGCCATTGGTTAGTGCAAGGTAAATCAGCACAAGCACAACCTGGGATTGCGGGCTGGTTAGTTTCCGCGAGTCGCCTCTGCAAGCCAAGCCAGACGGTGGCTCGCGCCATCTCCGTCGCCGATGCGCTTGGCGAAAAAGGGCAGGAGCTTCGCCAGCGACTCGTCAAGCTGATAGGGTGGGTTGAGGATCAGAAGACCCGTGCCGTTGAGGCGGGTGGAGTCCGTGATCTTGCGCACGGTCAGCTCGGCGATGAGCAGCTTGGGCAGGCCGAGAGCCGCAACGGCACGATGGAATGCTGCGATTGGCGCGGGGTCCTTGATCGGGTACCAGAGCAGGTAGGTGCCGGTGGGAAATCGGGCCGTCGCCTCACGCAACCCCTGCGTCAGGCGGCTCAGCTCCCCTGGCTCCTCGAATGGCGGATCGACCAGCACCACGCCGCGCCTCTCCTTCGGGGGGAGCAGAGACTTGAGCGCGGTCCAGCCGTTGAGCTGCAACACCTTGCTCTGTCCGTCACGCGCGAACAGCTCTTTGAGCTGCTGAGCATCTTCCGGATGCAACTCGTTGACGACGAGCCGGTCCTGGGCGCGGAGGAGCTCGCGCGCCAAACGGGGGCTTCCGGGATAATAGCGCAGCTCGCCGGCTGCATTCTCGGCGGCGACTGCGTCGAGGTAGGGCTGGAGCAGGGGGGCAATATCGTCGGGAAGTGGCTCGGCATCCGGGCCGAGGATCTTGCCGATGCCCTGCCGCCACTCACCCGTCTTCTCGGCGGGACCCTCGATAAGATCGTAGAGCCCGACGCCCGCGTGTGTATCGATGACGCGGAACGGCGCCGGTTTGCGCTTCAGATGCTCGATGACGAGTGCCAGCGTGGCATGCTTCAGCACGTCCCCGAAATTGCCGGCGTGATAGGCGTGACGATAGTTCATAGCGGCGAGGGTTGTGCGCGTCCGCGCCCGGGTGTCAAGGGCGGTCGCGTCGCGGTCGGCCCCAGCTCCCGGTCTGGCTCACAAAGGTTATAATCCGTCTCGGCATGCGCCGGGCTGAGGGCGAAGTCTCTGCGCCGGTTTCTCGCTAGTTGAATGCCAGTGCGAGTATTTGACTGCAGGTGAGCCGCGATCGAGCGGTCTACGCGCACCGGAACGGTATATGGCGGTTATGTTGCGATTGATCGCCGCACGCATCGCTCTTGAGGCCCGCTATTGCCGTCGCTTTCGTGTCATTATTTGACGTTAGCGGTTCTTCCGCTTGCCGATTGCGGACATCCCACGAGAGTTCGTTCATGAATTGGGGCCAAGCTTATTGACGATTTGGCAATATCTCCATCCCTGATATGCCGCGCAATTCATGACTTTGGGAGCGCGTTGAAGGGAAGGTTGGTTAACTTAAGCTTGGGCGTGACCTATCGACGCAATCGATAAGGATGCCTCGACAAAATACATTGGCACTTTGTTCGCCGGCGGATAAGAGGGACTGTTGTCTCGGACGGACCCGCGGCAATTCAAATCGTCGGATGCCCCAACAGGTTCTTACTTCGTGTCGAGTATGCGTATGAAGTTTCACGTCTTCGTCGACTTCGATGGGACGATTGCTCCTCTCGATACCACGGATCTTCTTCTCGAGCGGTTTGCTGATCCGCGCTGGCACGAGATTGAGGAGCAGTGGAAAGCAGGTGCCATCGGCTCGCGCGAATGCATGGTCCGCCAGATCGACCTAGTGCGCGCGACGCCGGAAGAGCTCGATCGTTTCATCGAAGAAATCGAATTCGACCCAGGATTCCCGGACTTCGTGCGTTTGTGCACCGGACTGGGACACGCCGTCACGGTCGTCTCCGACGGGCTGGACAGGACTGTCGGCACGGTGTTGAAGCGAGCCGGAATTGACGTGCCATTCCGCGCCAATCGGCTGGCATGGGCAGGCGAGGACCGCTGGCGTTTGCAGTTTCCCCATTCCCGCAGCGACTGCGCTGCCCTCGCCGGTAATTGCAAATGCCAATTCGCCGAGGCGGAGATTGCCAGGGGGCGTATCGTAGTTGGCGATGGACGATCGGACTATTGCATAGCGGGCCGCGCGGATCTCGTTCTCGCCAAAGGCTCGCTCGTATCGCACTGCTCAGAGCTCAATCTGCCTCACGTCGTATTCGGCGATTTCGAGCAGGCAAGTGAGCTGCTGATGCACTGGATTGCAGCTCGTGTCGAAGATCCGACAGAGCGTCCGGCTCAATAAGGAGATCAATAGCAATGAACAAGCCGATGCGCTGGCCTGCAGGCACGGAGCCGCAGCAGGAGCGGCTTCAAGCCGTGAGCGAGGCGGAGCTTCTGGAACTCGAAGCCCAATATTGCTCGCACGGGGATACCGTCCACTACACGAACCCGCCGAAGATTTTCGAGCGCTGCGAAGGCTCGTTCATGTACGACGGCGAGGGACGCGAGTACCTCGATCTGCAGATGTGGTATTCGGCCGTCAACTTCGGCTATCGCAATCCGCGGCTCAACAATGCCGTCATGCGCCAGCTGGAGCGGCTGCCGCAGGTCGCGAGCCAGTACCTCCATCGCGAGAAGATCGAGCTGGCGACGATGATCGCACGCGACGCCGAAGCGAAGTTCGGTGAGAAGGGGCGCGTGCATTTCAATGTCGGCGGCAGCCAGGCCGTCGAGGACAGCCTCAAGCTGGTGCGCAACGCGAAGAAGGGCAAGAGCCTGATGTTCGCGTTCGAAGGCGGCTATCACGGCCGTACGCTGGGCGCGTCCGCGATCACCTCGTCGTACCGCTACAGGCGCCGCTATGGCCACTTCGGCGATCGGGCGCATTTCGTGCCGTTCCCCTACCACTTCCGCGGCCCCAAGGGCATGAGCAAGGAGGAATACGGCAGCTACTGCGTGGCGCAGTTCGCCCGTCTCTTTGAGAGCGAGTACAACGGCGTCTGGGATCCGAAGGTGGGCGAGGCCGAATACGCGGCCTTCTACGTCGAGCCGATCCAGGGGACGGGTGGCTACGTCGTGCCGCCGCCGAACTTCTTCAAAGAACTCAAGAAGGTCCTCGACGAGCACGGGATTCTGCTGGTCGTCGACGAGATCCAGATGGGCTTCTATCGCACCGGCAAGCTGTGGTCGATCGAGCACTTCGGGGTCAAGCCGGACATCATCGTGTTCGGTAAGGCGATCACCAACGGCCTCAATCCGCTGGCCGGCATCTGGGCGCGCGAGGAGCTGATCAATCCGACGGTGTTCCCGCCCGGATCGACCCACTCGACGTTCAACGCCAACCCAATGGGCACCGCCGTCGCGCTCGAAGCCATGAAGATGATGGCCGAGACGGACTACGAGACGATGGTCAAGGAAAAGGGTGCCTATCTGCTCGAGGGGCTCAAGGACCTGCAGCGGCGCCATAAGGCCATCGGCGACGTCGATGGACTGGGTCTCGCGCTGCGCATGGAGATCTGCGAGCCGCACGACAGCTACACGCCCTCGAAGGCGATCGTCGATCGCATGGTCGATGAGGGGCTGAAGGGCGATATCGATATCGGCGGGCGCCGCTATGGCTGCGTGCTCGACATCGGCGGCTACCACAAGAACGTCGTGACGCTCGCGCCGAGCCTTCACATTTCCAAGGGGGAGATGGATCTCGCCATCAAGCTGCTGGACGCGCTCATCACGCGCGCGACCCGCACCTGAAAATTGGGCGGGCGCCGGCGATGCTCGCTGGTGCCCGATCCTGCGCTTCCAACCGGGGGGTCCAGCCACGGAATTCGTGGCGAGGACGGCGGTCGAAGCTGAGTGACGTGAGTATCAAGAGCAAAAAGAATGAACAAGCAGGACAGGCTGCAAGAAAGCGAAGGCTCGCTGTTGCTGCCCGGTGGGCGGGTCGGCGTGCTGCTCATTCATGGGCTCGGCGGGACGCCGGTGGAATTGCGTTTCGTGGCGCAGGGGCTGAACCGCGCGGGGCATACCGTTTATTGCCCGCTACTGGTCGGCCACGGCGGTTCGGAAGAGCTTCTCAATACGACGGCGTGGACCGATTGGTACGATTCCGTCGAGAAGGCGCACGATCTTCTGAAGCAGCGTTGTGACGTGGTGATCGTGGGTGGCCTTTCGGCGGGCGTTCCGCTCGCCTTGCTGCTCGCGGCGCGCAGGCCGGACGAGGTGCACGGATCGCTGCTGTTCTCACCGACGTTCTGGCCGAATGGCTGGGCGATCCCGTGGTACTTCACGTTCTTCAGGCTCGTCCGGCACAAATGGTTTGCGAACCTCATCCGCCTTCGTGAATGCGCGCCTTATGGCATCAAGGATGAGCGCATCCGCCGTTTCGTGCTCGACTCGCTGCAAAGCGACGGCCGGCCGCTCGAGGACATCTTCGGGCGCCGCGGCGGCACGGTGCTGGAATTCAGGTGGCTGGCAGAGGCCGCCAAGCGGGAGCTCGGGCAGGTGAAACAGCCTGCCTTGATCTTCCATCCGCGCTTCGACGATCAAAGCGACATCAGCAATTCGATGATGCTGCAGCGGCGGCTCGGCGGTTTGGCCGAGTTGGTCGTGCTGGATGACAGCTATCACATGGTCACGCTGGACCGGCAGCGGGCGCTCGTAGTCGAGAAGAGCCTCGCGTTCGCGGACTGGATCGCCAAGCAGTACGAAAACACGCGGGAGATCGCGCGGTTCAGGCAGAACGCGGCTTCCGAGTGAAGCCGCAATGAAATCAATTTCGAAATCTGGTTAATGGGGTCGATCTGAGTGCCGGGGCACCTGCTGATCACGCAGGGCAGCGCGGGAGATTAGTCGGCGCGCGCTGCCAGACGAAGGTTTCGCTGAGCATCTTGATGCCCAGATAACCTTTGACCTGGAGCCGATCAGGAGACTGCAATCTGATTTCGACATCATAGGCTTTGCCATCCTTCGGATCGTAGATCCACCCGTTGTCCCAGGCGCCGTTCGGCTGCAACTGGAGGCCGCCGATGACCTGTAAGCCGCAAATGGGCCGTTGCCGCAGGCGCGGATCGGGATTGAATCCGTCGGTGAGTGGCTGGCCGTCTTTCCAGAGCGGATCCTTGAGCCAGAATATGCGTCCGCACAGTTTATCGGCACAGTGCAGGATTTCGACGGCTCCCTGTCCCGTGTCGTCGTACCAGACACCGACGGGGCTCGCCGGCGTTGGCGCGCCGCGCTTCGGCGCAACCGTCTGCGCTGCCGGCTGGATGGCGGCAACGGACATGAGCGTGAGGATTGCGGCTGCTCCTAAGACAAATCGCCTCGTGCCCGCCGTGCGTCGCAGTTGGGCCGCATGCGTTCCGTAAGGGTCGGGGCAGTCGAACTCCATGGACAATCTCCAGCCTATGTCCGAGTTTCGAGAATTAGATTGGACCGGTATATCTTTGTGTCTTGGTAGCGCCAAACTCAAAGCCTTAACTGAGCCGAGAGATTGGCAGAAGTGGCATCGGATGTTTTACTCCTGTCGCTTTGAGGAGTGGCGCCAAAATGGCAGACCACCTATAAAGAAGGGGCGTCCGCAGGGCGCAGGCACCGAGCCGCGGCCCAGGAAATTGCTCGAATAGCGATCGGGTGTAACCTGCGGAACCCACTATTCGCTCAGGTGCGGATAGTCGTCCGGTTGCGAAAGACAAATCAACCATGGAAGCCCGATGATACTCACGCTCGCCATTCGCAACCTGTTTCACGATCGAATCCGTCTGATCGTCACGCTGGTTGGAATTCTGTTCTCCATCGTGCTCGTGGCCGTGCAGCTCGGGCTTTATCTCGGCGCGCGGAAGATGATCATAGACATGATCGAGAACGCGAATGGCGAGCTGTGGGTGACCGCTTACGGGGCGAAGAGCTTCGAGGAGGGCGGCATCCTGCTCACGCCTCGGGAGCGCCATGCAGCGCTGACCGCGCCGGGTGTGAACGCTGTCGTGCCGCTGATCGTGTCGTTTGCGGAATGGCGTAAGCCTGGCGGCGGCAGCACCAATTCGGTGATCGTCGGAACGGATGCTGAGGACAACGGCCTGCGGCCGTGGAACATCGTCGAAGGCTCGGTCGCGGCCATCGAGGCGCCGGATGGTGTGGCGGTCGACCGGAGCTATCTCAAGGACCTCGGGGTCGCCGGCATCGGTGATACGGCTCAGGTGGACCAGGGCAGGGTTCGGGTGCGGGCAATCACGGAAGGTATCCGTTCGTTTACCATGGCGCCCTATGTCTTCACGACACTGAACCGTGCGCGCGCGCTTCTCGGCGTTCCTGGCGAGAATGTCACGTACTACCTCGTTCAGGTCGCGCCAGGGGTCGAGGTCGAGAGCCTGCGCAAGGATCTGGTGACGCGGTTGCCGGGGGTCGAAGTGCTGACAAAGGCCGAATTCCGGGATCGCAGCCTCGACCAGTGGCTTTTCTCGACGGGTGCCGGCGTGGCCCTGATCGGCGGCGCCATCCTGGGCCTGCTGGTCGGAACGGTCATTGTGGCGCAGACGCTCTATTCGAGCACCAAGGATCACCTGAACGAGTTCGCGACCTTGCGCGCCCTGGGTTCATCATCCGGGTACATCCATAAGGTGATCCTCGCGCAGGCAGGTCTCAGCGCGGTCATCGGCTACGTGCTCGGCATGATCATCGCGCTCACGGTCGTCGTGCTCAGCACGCACACGGCGCTTCCCATCATCATGACGCCGGGGCTCGCCGTCGCACTGTTCATGCTGACGCTCTTCATGTGCGCCATCTCCGCGGTTTCGGCGATCATGAAGGTCACCAAGATCGATCCAGCCATGGTGTTCAGCCGATGAACCATCCCGTCGTTCTCGAGGCGGTCAACATCGTGAAGGAGCTGGGTGAGGGCGCGGGCCGGGTGCGCGCACTCAAGGGGGTCAGCCTGTCTCTCCGGGCGGGCGAGCTGACGCTGCTGATGGGGCCGTCCGGCAGCGGCAAGACGACGTTGCTGTCGATCCTCGGCTGCATCCTGACGCCGACCTCGGGAAGGGTGAGCATCAAGGGCGAGACGATCGAGGGGCTGGGTCCCGAGAAGCTCGCCGATCTTCGGCGGCGGCATATCGGCTTCGTGTTCCAATCCTACAATCTCTTCCCCACGCTGACCGCGATCGAGAATGTCCGGCTCGCGCTCGATGTGCAGGGCATGGGCTATGCCGAGACGGTTGCGAAGGCGGAGGCGGCGCTGAAGGCCGTCGGCCTCGCGCACAAGCTGCGCAGCTATCCGCGCAACATGAGTGGTGGTGAGCAGCAGCGGGTGGCGGTAGCGCGGGCGCTCGCGGGCGCGCCGTCCGTGATCCTTGCTGACGAGCCGACGGCCGCGCTCGACAGCGAGAACGGCCATGCCGTGATGGCGCTGCTTGCGGAAATCGCGAGGACCCACAATCACGCGGTGCTGGCGGTTACGCACGACCCGCGCACCCACGCCTATGCCGATCGGATTGTCCGCATCGAGGATGGGCGGATCGTTGGCGAGGACCGTCAGGCCCAAGCCCATAAGAACGTGAAGAAGTACGACATAACAAGAAAGCGGAAAGCCAATGCCTAAACTAGATTCGACCGTGACGACGCTGGCCATCGCGGTGGCGCTTGCGGCGGGGGTGGGCTACGGGGTCCACGAGTGGGGCGAGGCGCGTAAGCGCGATCAGCAGACGGGATCTTTCTCCGCGGCCGTTGCACAGCCGGCACCTGTGAAGACCGACTGGGTCGCATCGGCGCCAGGCCGAGTGGAGCCGCGGGGCGGCGAGGTGCGCCTGTCCGCTCAGGCGCCGGGTCGGGTCGGCGAGGTTTTCGTCCGCGTCAATGATCGGGTGCAGGCCGGCGATGTGCTGGTGATGCTCGACGACGAGGACGCGCGCGCCCGACTGGCAGCTGCCGAGGCTGAGGAGGCCGTGCGCCGCCGTGACCGTGACGCGGAGAGCGTCGGCAGGCAGGCCCAGGATCGCCGCGCCGCCGAGGACAGGCTCGCAACCGCTGAGCGTTCCCTCCAAGGGGCTCAGGTCGACCTCGACCGGGTGGTCGCTTTACGGCGCAAGAACGGTGCGACCCAGGAGGATGTGGCGCGCGCCCGGACGGCTCTGACCGCCGCTGGAGAGAGAGTCGAGCAGGAGCGTCTGGAGCTCGCCCGCGTCGCTGCCACGTCCGGCATGCCGCTGCCGCCGCGACTGGAATCGGCGCTGGTGCAGGCGCGTGCCGAGGTCCGGCTGGCGGAGATCGCCTTCAATAGCACGCGGATTCGCGCGCCGATCGATGGCGCCGTTCTGCAGGTCAATGTCAAGGCCGGTGAACTTCTGACGCCATCACCGGAGGTCGTCGCACTGACGATCGGCGACGTGACTGCACTCAGGGTCTGGGCCGAGGTCGAAGAGCGCGTTGTCAGCAAGGTGCGGGTCGGTCAGCGGGTTGTCGTGCGTTCGGATGCTTTCCCGGGGCGCGATTTCGAGGGCAAGGTTTCGAGCCTCGCCGGCTATGTGGGGCCACCCCGGCTCAGCAGCCGTGGGC
>JAEZHL010000269.1 GCA_023416575.1 Pseudomonadota bacterium | reverse complement strand
CAGGTCCATACAGAGTTTCAACGAAAGAGGCGCGGAGAACCCTCCGCGCCTCTTTTTTCGTCAACTGCCACTCGCTGGCCTTGCCGGCCGCGGGCTGCCTACCGCTTCAATGCATAGCCGAGCGTCGCGAGCCCCAGCGGCCAGAGGTTCGGCGGGATGTTGACCGGAACCATCCCGTTGACCTTGAACGCGACGATCGCCGCCCCGATAAAACCTCCGATCACCGCTGCCACGAGGGTGCCGCCCGACGGCGACCCGACGTCCTTCAGCACCTGCGCACCGATCAGACCAACCAGCCAGACGATGATGGCTGCAGCGATGGCATAGATGAAGATCTGCGCATCACCGCCGACTGGCACATACCGCAGCACCTGAGGTGCCGCGAACCAGCCGATCGCCAGTTGCAGAAGAATAAGAACGAGACGTCCCAGCATGAATCTCCCTCCCCATCCATTCTCTGGGCGAGGATGTCCTTCGGCCCCGCCTATCCAGACGGAGTCTGCCGTAGTTCAGATTCGGGACTTCTGCAAACCCGGTCGCCCGGCCAGTGCAAGTCGACTGTGGTTCACGCTGCCTCGTCTCCGGCGACATCGGGAAGGTAGTTGAGCACCGGCGACAGCCAGCGCTCTGCCTCGGACGTCGGCCAACCCTTGCGGCGGGCGTAATCCTCCACCTGGTCCCGCTCCACCTTACCGACACCGAAGTAATGACTGTCCGGATGGGAGAAATAGACGCCGCTTACTGAAGCGCCGGGCCACATGGCGTAGCTCTCGGTGAGCTCGATACCCGCCACCCGGGTCGCATCGAGGAGGCGGAACAGCGTGCCTTTCTCGGTGTGATCGGGTTGGGCCGGATAGCCGGGAGCCGGCCGGATCCCGCGATATTTCTCGGCGATCAGCTCGGCGTTCGTCAGCCGCTCATCGGAGGCATAGCCCCACAACTCCTTGCGCACGCGCTCATGCATGCGCTCCGCGAATGCCTCCGCAAGCCGGTCGGCCAACGCCTTGACCATGATGCGGGAGTAGTCGTCGTGCGGCTTGACGTGCGCGGCGATGGCTTCCTCCTCGCCGAGGCCTGCCGTGACGGCAAAGGCGCCGATGTAGTCGGAAACGCCAGTATCAGCCGGGGCCACGAAGTCGGCGAGCGCGGTATGCGCGCGGTTGCGGCCCGGATCGCGCGCGATCTGCTGACGGAGCGTATGCAGAACCGCCAGTCTCTCGCGCCGCGATTCATCCTTATAGAGCTCGATATCATCGCCCATGGCGTTCGCCGGCCAGAAGCCGACGACAGCGCTGGCCGCAAGCCACCGCTCATCGGCGATGCGGGCCAGCAGCGCCTTGGCATCGGCATAGAGGCGCCGGGCCTCCGCTCCAACCTTGTTATCATCCAGGATGGCCGGGAACCGTCCGGACAGCTCCCAGGTCGCGAAGAAGGGCGACCAGTCGATATACGGGATCAGCTCCTTGAGATCGTAGTTCTGGAACGCCCGCGTGCCGAGGAAGCTCGGAACCGGCGGCTTGTAGCTCGACCAGTCGCAGGCGAAACGGTTCCCCCGCGCAGCAGCGATCGTGACCCGCGTCTTGCGCGCCTCGTTCCTGATATGGGCCTCACGGACCTTCGCGTACTCTGCACGCGTATTGGCGACGTAGTCGTCCCTGTCCGTCTCCGAAAGCAGCGTCGAGACGACGCCGACGGCGCGGCTGGCGTCCGTCACGTAGATCGCAGCTCCCCGCTTGTAGTTGGGAGTGATCTTCACGGCCGTATGCACACGGCTCGTCGTAGCGCCGCCGATCAGCAGCGGACAGGCGAAGCCTTCCCGCTCCATCTCGGCCGCCACATGGCACATCTCGTCGAGCGACGGTGTGATGAGGCCCGACAGCCCGATGATGTCGGCTTTGTGCTCCCGTGCCGCCTCCAGGATCTTGGCCGCCGGCACCATGACCCCGAGATCGATCACCTCGTAATTGTTGCACTGGAGCACGACGCCGACGATGTTCTTGCCGATGTCGTGCACGTCACCCTTGACGGTCGCCATCACGACCTTGCCCGCGGCCGGGCGCGCATCGAGGCCGGACGCCTTCTTCTCGGCCTCGAGGTAGGGTTGCAGATAGGCGACGGCCTGCTTCATCACCCGCGCCGACTTGACCACCTGCGGCAGGAACATCTTGCCCGCGCCAAAGAGGTCGCCGACCACGTTCATGCCGGCCATCAGCGGGCCTTCGATCACCTCGAGCGGCTTTGACGCCTTCTGGCGCGCCTCCTCGGTGTCGGCCTCGATGAACTCGGTGATGCCGTGCACCAGCGCGTGCTTCAGCCGCTCCTCGACCGGCTGATCCCGCCAGGCGAGATCCTGCTCGACCTTCTTGGCCCCACCGCCCTTGAACCGCGGCGCCGCTTCCAGCAGCCGGTCGGTGGCATCCGGGCGGCGGTTCAGGATGACGTCCTCGCAAAGCTCGCGCAACTCCGGCGGGATGTCGTCATAGACCGTGAGCTGGCCCGCGTTGACGATGCCCATGTCCATGCCCGCCTGGATGGCGTGGTAGAGGAACACGGAGTGCATTGCCTCGCGCACCGGCTCGTTGCCGCGAAACGCGAACGACAGGTTGGAAACGCCACCGGAGATGTGCACCAGCGGCATCTTCTGCCGGATCTGCCGCGCCGCCTCGATGAAGGCCACGCCGTACCCGTTGTGCTCCTCCATGCCCGTGGCGACGGCGAAGATGTTCGGATCGAAAATGATATCCTCGGGCGGGAAGCCGATCTTCTCGGTCAGGAGCTTATAGGCCCGCTCGCAGATCGCGACCTTGCGCTCCACCGTGTCGGCCTGGCCCTGCTCGTCGAAGGCCATGACGACGACGGCAGCGCCGTAGCGCAGCACCTTGCGCGCCTGCTCGAGGAAAGGCCCCTCGCCTTCCTTCAGGCTGATCGAGTTGACGATGCCCTTGCCCTGCACGCACTTGAGGCCCGCCTCGATCACCGACCATTTCGATGAGTCGATCATCACCGGCACGCGCGCGATGGCGGGCTCGGTCGCGATAAGATTAAGGAACGTTTGCATGGCCCGCTCGCTGTCGAGCAGTCCTTCGTCCATGTTGACGTCGATAATCTGCGCGCCGTTCTCGACCTGGCTCAGCGCAATGGCGACCGCGGCCTGGTAATCGCCAGCCTCGATCAGCTTGCGGAACTTCGCCGACCCGGTGACGTTCGTGCGCTCGCCGATGTTGATGAAGGTCGCGGCTGCGTTGGTGGTCATTGTCACTGATTGCCTTCCTTCAGCCATGCACAAACGGCTCGAGCCCGGACAGCCGCATGCGCGGCGCGCGCTCCGGCACCTTCCGCGGCGGATACTTTTCGACGTGGGCGCGCACGTGCGCGATGTGATCCGGTGTCGAGCCGCAGCAGCCGCCGACGATATTGAGCAGGCCGTCACGCGCCCAGGGCTCGATCTGGCAGGCCATCTCGTGCGGCGTCTCGTCGTACTCGCCCATGGCATTGGGCAGGCCGGCATTCGGGTAGGCCGACACCAGCGTATCGGCCGCGGCCGCGAGGTCGGCGATGTAGGGCCGCATCGCCTCCGCACCAAGCGCGCAGTTGAGCCCGATGGCGAAGGGCTTCAGATGGCGCATCGAGTACCAGAACGCCTCGGTCGTCTGGCCCGAGAGCGTGCGGCCGGAGCGATCCGTAATGGTGCCCGAGATCATGATCGGCAGCGTGAAGCCGACCTCATCGAACACATCCAGCGTCGCGAAACCGGCGGCCTTGGCGTTGAGCGTGTCGAAGATCGTCTCGATCAGGATGATGTCCGAGCCGCCTTCGATGAGACCGTGCACCTGCTCCGCGTAGGCTTCCCTCAGCTCGTCGAAGGAGACGTTGCGGTAGCCGGGATTGCCGACGTCGGGCGAGATGGATGCGGTGCGGTTGGTCGGACCGACGGCGCCGGCGACGAAACGCGGGCGATCCGGCGTCTTGCGTGTCCAGGCGTCGGCGGCCTCGCGCGCGATCCGGGCCGCGGCCACGTTCATCTCGAACGACAGCTCCTCCATGCCATAGTCGGCAAGCGAGATGCGCTGCGCGTTGAACGTGTTCGTCTCGATGATGTCGGCGCCCGCGGCCAGATACTGCGCGTGGATGTCGGCGATGATCCCCGGTTGCGTCAGCACCAGGAGATCGTTGTTGCCCTTCACATCCTTATGATGGTTGGCGAACCGCTGGCCGCGATAGTCCGCCTCGCCCAGCTTGTGGCGCTGGATCATGGTGCCCATCGCACCGTCGATGATGAGGATGCGCTCCGCGGCCGCGGCGTTGAGGGCGGCAATACGCTTCTGTCTCGTCATCATGCGTCTCCGGCCTGTTGCAGGGCAGCCGCGCGTGGCCGCAATCCCAAAAGATGGCAGATCGCGAACACCAGATCCGCGCGGTTGAGCGTGTAGAAGTGGAACTGCCTGATGCCCTGGTCGACGAGGTCCATCACCTGCTCGGCCGCGACTGCGGCGGCCACGAGGTGCGTGGTCGCCGGGTCGTTGTCGAGGCCATCGAAGCGGCGGGCCAGCCAGGCCGGCACACTGGCGCCGGTCTTCGCCGCGAATCCAGCCACCTGCTTGAAATTATGAATCGGCACAATGCCCGGCACGATCGGGCACCAGATCCCATGCGCGCGCACAGCCTCGACGAAGCGCAGATAATGCTCGTTGTCGAAGAAGAACTGCGTGATGACGCGGCTCGCCCCAGCATCGACCTTGGCCTTGAGGTTGTCGAGGTCGTGCGCGGTCGTCGGGCTTTCGGGATGCTTCTCCGGATAACCAGCGACAGAGATCTCGAAGGCGCCGACATTTGCAATGCCAGCTACCAGCTCGGCCGCATTGGCATAGCCGCCCGGATGCGGCTCGTAGCGTGTGCCAGCTCCCGCAGGCGGATCGCCACGGAGCGCCACGATGTGGCGGACGCCGGCCTCCCAGTAATCGCGCACCACGCCATCGACCTCGCCCCGGGTCGCCCCGACGCAGGTGAGATGGGCCGCGGGCAGCAGCTCCGTCTCGCCGACGATGCGGGCGACGGTCGCGTGCGTGCGCTCGCGGGTCGAGCCACCGGCGCCGTAGGTGACCGATACGAACCCCGGCCGCAGCGGCTCGAGCCGGCGCACGGCCGTCCACAGAGCTTCCTCCATCCGCTCGTTTTTCGGCGGGAAGAACTCGAAGGAGACCGAGATTTCGCCGGCGCCGACCAGTCGGCTCTTGCGCTCAGGCGTCATGGCGAGGATTCCATTGGCTGCAACGTCTCATTGCGGACTGAAAGGCTGGTTTTGCGCGATTTGGGGCGCGTGGCGAGCCAGAGTGAAACAGTGAGCTTCCCGGCATCCCGCCCGGCAGGCGGGGCAAGCTCCCGGCTCTGCACGAGCGACAGCCCTGCTTCGGCCAGCCACTGGCCGACCTGACCGGCGGAGAAGCCGAGCCGCTCGTGCGCGAACTGCTCGCGCAGGAATTCGAGCTCGTGCGGGGCGAAATCCACGATCAGCAGACGGCCGCCGGGCGCCAGCACACGCGCCGCCTCGCGGATGGCGCGGGCCGGATCACTGAGAAAGTGCAGCACCTGGTGCATGACGATGGCATCGGCGACCCCATCGCCGAACGACAGGTTGTAAATGTCACCATGCCGGACCTGCGCATGGTCCAGCCCTTCCCGGCTGAGCTTCGCGCGCGCATAGGCCAGCATCGATTGATTGACGTCGATGCCGACGCCCCGGTCGTAGATATCCGAGAAGAGCTCCAGCGTCCGCCCGGTGCCGGTGCCGAGGTCGAGCAGCAGGTCGGCGCGCTCGGAACCCAGGGCCTCGCGCATGGCGCCTTCGACCTCCGCCTCGGAGACATGCAGCGAGCGGATGCGGTCCCAGTCGGTCGCGTGGGTGCGGAAATAGCTTTGGGCGGCGCCTTCGCGCTCTGCCTTCAACGCCTCGGCCCGTTGCCGGTCGCGCACATAAACGGGGTCGTCGGATTTGATGGCGTGGACGATGGCGCGTGCGAGATCGCCATGCGGGCCATCGGCCAGCCGGCAGAAGACCCAGCTTCCCTCGCGCACCCGCTCGACGAGGCCGCCCTCGCCCAGCAGCTTGACGTGACGGCTGATGCGCGGCTGGCTCTGGCCGAGGATGCGGGTGAGGTCCTTGACGTTGAGCTCTCCCGCCGCCAGCAACAGCAGGATGCGCAGGCGCGTCGGATCGGCCGCGGCTTTCAGCCCGGCGACCGCCTCATCAACCTCGAGCTCGCCCGCACGCGACATCCAGCTCCTCCGTCAGAGGGGAGCATATAAAGATATCTTTATGTGTCAAGAACTGGTTTTCGCGCGGCGTGTTCCCCAGGGTACATCCAACATGCCGCCAACCTGCTAACAACATTCGGCCTCGAAGTTGGGGCTGCTGAACGTGTCCGATAGTTTGTCGAGTCTGTTGAGCCAATGACGCTAGCACCCGCCGACCGGATTTCCTCCCTGCCCTCGTCACAGGTCCTGGCGGGAGAGGGCCAGTCTCCAGGGCCCTCCCGCCCATTGCTGCCGCTGCTGCTCGTGCTCCCCGCCGCAGGCATGCTGTTGACGCCGTTCGGCCTCCTCGCCGCGGCGGCGATGGCTCGGCCAGACATTCTCGTGGTCCTTGCCGACAAGCCGCTCGTCGCCCTCAAGCTCGTCTTGGGGCTGATGGTTTCGATGCTTTTCTGCCTGCTGCCGTTCGGCCTCTACATGGCCCGGTCTGCCGACCGGCAAGCAAAGCGGCAGAGCGAGGAGCCGGCGAACGCGCCAGCTCCCCTCCCCAGCGGCGAAGCCACCATGCACCAGCTGGCAGCCTGACGGCCGATCAGACCGTCAGCGCCCTTCCTTGCCCGGAAGAATGGCCGCGAACGTCGCGCCCAGCGCCGCGCTGGCGCGCGGGTCGCGCGGCCGCCAGGTGCCCCGGTCGACGCTCACCAGGAAACGCTCGACGAGTTGCGCGAACAACGCCGGCTCCTCGTGGTTGATGGGGTGGCCTGATCCCGGCAGCATCGCCAGCTGCGCAGTCGGCATGATCCGCTTCATGAACAGGTTGACGTCGAGGCACGGCTCGTCCTCGTCGCCCACCATCAGGAAGACCGGCGTCTTGACGGCGGCGAGCTCCGCCTCGAGGTCGTAGAGCGAGGGCCGCTTGCCCTGCACATTGCGCAGCACCCGCGCCGAGCCCTGCGGCGGGTGGTCCGCCAGGTGCTCGACCATCATCCGCCAGCCGAGCTCATCCTTGTTCTGGAGCTGCACCCGCGTCGAGCTCACGCAAATTTGTTCGGCATCGATGCGGGCGGCCCGTTCCATGGATTCCGCCGTGGCGAACGCCTCCTTCAGGAAGATGTCGCGCGATGCTCTTTCCGAGCCGCTACCAGCGCCGGCCGGTACGACCGACAGGAGCCGGTCCGGGAAGTAGATCGCCAGCTGCAGGGCCGTATAGGCGCCCATGCTGAGCCCGACGACATGGGCGCGCTCGATGCCCAGGGCGTCGAGAACCCCGATGACATCGCGATTTGCGATGTCCTGGCCATAATCGCTGTCGTTCGCCGGTACGTCCGAGGGCGGATAGCCACGGGCGGCGATGGTGATGCAACGGAAATTGCGGCTCAGCGCGCGCACCTGCTCGCGCCAGCTTCTGTGATCACCTGCATACTCGTGCAGGAAGACGAGCGGGGTGCCCTGCCCTACCTCCTCGTAGTAGATGCGGCATCCTCCGACGTCTGCATAAGGCATGACTGCATTTCCCTTTTGGTCGACTTGGTAACGGATTGTACACTGTGACCGTGGAGACATGACAGAGCAAAGGCTTCTCCGGTTGCGCACCGGCCGCAGTTGACGGGGAGAGCGGCGGCTGCCAAACGTTGCCGTTCGCTTGGCTGCTCGAGGCCCGAGACTTGTCCATGTTGGACCATTTTTTGTTCGGGAGAGAAGGAATGGCCACTCAGGTTGCCCCGCACGCAGCGCCCCGCCAGCGTCGGCACAGCTTGGTCTCACTCGTTTCTGGATTTGCCCTGCTTTCGATGGCCCTGCTGTTCTCGGCCATTCCTGCCAGGGCCGATCCCGCGGTGGAGTACATGAAGCAAGCCGCGAAGGATCTCATTGCCGCCGCGCGAACGGGATCGCAGCGTGACTTCATGGAGGTCGTGCAGAACCGCGGTCATGTGCCCGCGATCGGCAATTACGCCCTCGGCAACTACCAGGGACAGCTCCGCGCTTCGGATCAGAAGACCTACTACGAAGGAATGGTCCGCTTCATCGCCCGCTATGCTGCGTCCGAAGCGCCGAAGTACGTCGTGAGCCATGCCGAGATCCTGACGCCGGTGACGCGGGAGAGCTCGGGCGTTTATGTCGACAGCCGCGTGCACCTGCAGAACGGCACCGTCTACGACGTGCGCTGGCTGCTGGTGCCGCAGGGCAACTCGTTCCGGATTCGCGATGCGCAAGTGCTGGGCTTCTGGATGAGCCCGTTCCTGAAGAACCTTTTCGAGAACTACATCGGCGAGAACGGCGGCAACCCGCAGGCTCTGGTGATCGCGCTCAATCGGTAGTTTGGCGAGCCAACTGCCCCTCAAGGCATCCCGGGCCTCGCGCCCGGGATTCACTCGGCCACCGGAACGCGGTCATCCGATCCGATGGCCGATGGTGCTGACGCCCTCCCCTTCGTGACATTCAGCTGCGTACTCGATCTCAAGGGTCGTGTGCGTCACGCCGAAACGCTCCCGCACCAGCGCCCTGATCCGGTCCTTGAGGGCCTTGGTGTCGCCGGAACAATCGTCGGGCAGCACGATGTGCGCCTCCAGAGAGTTCCGCCTCTCGTCGATGGCCCAGACATGCACGTGGTGGACGTCCTCCACCCCCTCGACACCGCGGATGGCGGCGAGCAGCTCGTCGACGTCGATGTCCGGCGGCACGCCCAGCATGAGGATCCGGATCACTCCGCCGATCTCCGACACCGCCAGCCACAGGATGTAGATGGCAATCACCGTCGTGACGATCGGATCGGCGAGGTTCCAGCCGAAAGCCAAGATCAGCACACCGGCCACGATGACGGCGATGGAGCCGAGGGCATCGGCCAGGTTATGCAGGAAAGCTGCGCGGATGTTCACGCTCATCTTGGCGAGTGTATAGGTGAGCAGCGCCGTCACCGCATCGACCACGAGCGCCAGGACCGCGATAGCGACCACGAGCCAGCCCTCCACCGGCTCCGGTGAGAAGAAGCGCAGCGCGGCCTCATAGATCAGGTAGACGCCGATGACGATGAGCGTCGTGTAGTTGATGAGCGCGGCCACGATCTCCGCCCGGACGTAGCCGAACGTCATCCGCGCATCACTCTGGCGCCGCGCGATTTTGCGGGCCACGAACGCGATACCGAGCGAGATCGCGTCCGACAGGTTGTGCACCGCGTCGGCGATCAGCGCGAGGCTGCCGGCGAACAGCCCGCCGACGATCTGGCCGACGGTCAGGAGAACGTTGACCAGCACCGCCCACAGCACACGGCGATCGCCGATGTCGGCGCCGAGGTGGGTGTGGGCGTGACCGTGTCCATGCGAATGAGAGTGCGCGTGCGCTGCCATGATACCCCGTGCCGGTCAGCCGGCGTGCTACCGGAACATGCGTCGGTCGCGCAGGTTCCGGCAGTCGGGAGCTCCAGGCGGCCGCGCGCCTACCGCTCGAAACGCTTGTACTTGATCCGATGCGGCTCCACGGCCGCATCGCCCAGCCTGCGCTTCTTGTCTTCCTCGTAGGACGCGAAGTTGCCCTCGAACCACTCGACGTGGCTGTCGCCCTCGAAGGCGAGGATGTGGGTCGCGATGCGGTCCAGGAAGAAGCGGTCGTGGCTGATGACCACGGCGCAGCCCGGGAAGTCCTCCAGCGCCGATTCCAAGGCAGACAGCGTCTCGGTGTCGAGGTCGTTGGTCGGCTCGTCGAGCAGCAGCAGGTTGCTGCCTTCCTTGAGCATCTTCGCGAGGTGAACGCGATTGCGCTCACCGCCGGAGAGCAAACCGACCTTCTTCTGCTGATCCGCGCCGCGGAAGTTGAACCAACCGACATAGGCCCGCGAGGGCACCTCGCGCTTGCCGAGCTCGATGGTGTCGTTGCCGCCGGAGATCTCCTCCCAGACCGTCTTCTTGGGATCCAGCGCCTGCCGCGACTGGTCGACGTAGCCGAGCTTGACCGTCTCGCCGAGCCGAAGCGTGCCGCTGTCCGGCTGCTCCTGGCCCGTGATCATGCGGAACAGCGTCGTCTTGCCGGCGCCGTTGGGGCCGATCACGCCGACGATGCCGCCCGGCGGCAGCTTGAACGACAGGTTTTCGATCAGGAGGTGATCGCCGAAGCCCTTCGTGAGCCCCTCCGCCTCGAGCACCACGCTGCCAAGCCGGGGGCCAGGCGGAATCTGGATCTGCGCGTGACTGATCTGCTCGCGACCCGCATCCTCGGCCAACTCCTCGTACGCCTGGATGCGCGCCTTCGACTTCGCCTGCCGCGCCTTGGGGCTGGAGCGGATCCACTCCAGCTCGCGCTTGAGCGTGCGCTGCTTGGCTTCCTCCTGGCCCTTCTCGACTTCCAGGCGCTTCGCCTTCTGCTCGAGCCAGCTCGAGTAGTTGCCCTTGTACGGCACACCCTGCCCGCGATCGAGCTCGAGCGTCCATTCGGTGATGTTGTCGAGGAAGTAGCGGTCGTGGGTCACCAGCATGATGCAGCCGGCGTTCTCCTTGAGGTTCCGCTCGAGCCAGGCGACGCTCTCGGCGTCGAGGTGGTTGGTCGGCTCGTCCAGCAGCAGAATATCGGGCTTGGAGAGCAACAGCTTGGTCAGCGCGACCCGCCGCTTCTCACCGCCCGAGAGCTTCGTCACGTCGGCATCACCGGGCGGGCAGCGCAGCGCATCGAGGGCCTGCTCCACCTGCTGGTCGAGGTCCCAGAGGTTCTGGCTGTCGATCTCGTCCTGCAGCCGCGCCATCTCGTCGGCGGTCTCATCCGAGTAGTTGGCGGCAATTTCGTTGTAGCGGTCGACGAGCGCCTTCTTTTCAGCGACGCCCTCCATGGCGTTGCCGAGCACGTCCTTCTCCGGATCGAGCTCCGGCTCCTGCGGCAGATAGCCGACCCGCACGCCGTCGGCGGCCCAGGCCTCGCCCTGGAAGTCCTCGACCTCGCCAGCCATGATCTTGAGCAGCGTCGACTTGCCCGCGCCATTGAGGCCCACGACGCCGATCTTGGCGCCGGGCAGAAACGAGAGTGAGAGGTCCTTCAGCACCTGCTTGCCCCCCGGATAAGTCTTGGAGAGCTTGTGCATGTGATAGACGAACTGCGGCGTGGCCATTGCTTTTGGCGCCTTCTCAAACGGGATCTGCGGGAAACTGGCCGCGGTTCTAGCCCAAACCGGCCGCGGTCTCAACCAACCGGCCAGCTCCGGCGCCCTGATCGGCTGCCGGATCTGGCGGTTCAGTCTCTAGATATGTCCCCACCAGCGATAACCCAAGCCGAGGCAGCGCCGCAGGTCGCGCGGCGCCGCCTTGCCCGGGCTTGCTAGCCGGGAAACGGCTTCAGCGGCGCCGAGGCGCCTTCCGGCAGCGGGGTTCGCGCGACGTTGAGGACCATCGCGAGCGTCGAGTAGTGACCGCAGATCGCGCACAGGTCGATCGCGCCCTGCTCCCCGAACAGCGCCGTCACCCGCGCGTAGGTCGGGTCGCTGACGGCGCCATTGCGGTGCAGCTCGGTGCAGAAGGCATAGACTGCGTCCTCGTCCTCCGCTAGTCCGTCGGGACGGCGGCCTTCGGCGATCGCTGCCGCGATCTCGGGCTGCAGCCCAGCGTGCATGGCGACCTGGTGGTGAGCGAACCACTCGTACTGCTGCGTCCAGCGCCGCGCGGTCACGAGGATCGCCAGTTCCTTCAGCTTCGTCGGGATCGGGCTTTCGAAGCGCAGATAGCGGCCGAGGTGATCGGCGGCCTTGAAGATCTCGGGGCTGCGGATCAGGGCGATGAACGGGCCATCGACGTCATAGCCGCGCTTTTCCCGGAAGTCCGCCGCGACCTCGCGCTGCGCCTCCGTCATGCGCTCCGGCGGCAGGCTCGGCATCCGGTCGTCGGGCGAAGTGCCCACCTTCGGCATGATCTTGAATTCCGCCGGGATGTGCTGATGACTCATGATCGGATCGTTCTCCAGTTACTGTACGTCGCCGGCAAGCCGCACCGTCGCGCTCAACCCGCCATCGACCACCAATTCCGCGCCGGTGACATAGCGCGACTCGTCAGAGGCGAAAAACAGCGCCGCGTGCGCCACGTCCCAGGCGCTTCCCATGTGTCCCATCGGCGGCTGGGCATGTCGACGGCGGCGCAATGCCTCGGCATCGCCAGCGCTGCGCTCGCCCGCGAGCCGATGGTCCACGAGGGGCGTATCCATCAGCCCCGGCACCACGATGTTGCAGCGGACCTTGTCGCGGGCGTAGCGCGCCGCCGTGACGCGCGTGAAATGGATGAGACCTGCCTTCGATGCTGCGTAGGCGACCACTTCGGGCCCGAAATGCGCCAAGGCGGCAATGGAGGCGAGATTAATGATCGATCCTCCCCCCTGCCCGATCATGATCGGCACCACGTGCTTGCAGGTGAGGAACACGTAGCGGATGTTGGTGTCGAACTGCCGGTCCCAGACTTCGAGGGGCATGCTGACGACATCGCCCGGCGCCGAGCCGCCGACGTTGTTCACGAGCACGTCGATTCGACCGTAGGTTTGCATGCAGGCGTCCACCATCGCCACGATCGACTGCGGATCGGTGACGTCGACCCGGTCCATCGTCGCCGTGCCGCCTTCTTCCGCGATCAGACGCCCGGTCTCGGCCGCCGCCTCGGGGTCCTTGTCGGCGCCGAAGATTTTGGCACCCTCGCGCGCGAACAGGGCCGCTATGGCGCGCCCGTTGCCCCACCCCGGCCCGACCGATCCGGCGCCGACGACAAGCGCGACCTTACCCTCGAGCCGCATTTGTTCCCTCCCGCTTCCTTTGCTGGATATCCTTAGTGGTGGGGCGAGGATTTGGCCAGCATGCGCCGGGGTTCGGCGCGGGATGAGGCGCGGAAACTGGGGCCGAAACGACTGCGGGCTCCCTGGCCGTGCCGGGAGCCCCGCATCGAACACGTTGTTGCTATGGAGTGCCGCCGACCTCAGATGTCGAAGTCGTCGCCGCCCCAATCACCGCCACCCCAATCGTCGGAGCCGGTGTCGTGGTCGGCATTCTGCAGGTTGGCGTCATTGCTGTCGGCGCCCGCGTCTGCCGTCTGCTGAGCCTCAGGCTGCGGGCTCGATGCGTCGGCGCCCTGTGCTTGCGTCGCCGAGCCGCCGCCCAGCATGCTGGAGATGCTGTTTGCGAGCAGCATGCCACCGGCAACACCGGCCGCGGTCGCCATCGCCGACTGCAGGAAGCCACCGCCGCGCTGTGGCTGCTGCTGATTCGGTTGCTGCTGACCGAAGGGGCCACTCGGTGCACCCATCGGCCCGGAGCCCATGGCGGAGCCGGGACGGCTGCCCGCCGAAGGCACGCTGCCGCCCATCCGCTGCGCCGGGGCCGCCGGACGTGCGCCGCCGCCGAAAAGACCACCGAGGAAACCGCCAGCCTGAGCCGGTGCCGGTGCCGCCGCCCGCGATTCCAGCTCGCGCATCCGCTCCTCGAGCTCACGGATCCGCTGATCCGCCTGCTGCAGCGCGTGCTCCTGCACCAGCACCGACTGCACGAGCATGTAGGGTGCGTCCGGAATTTGCTGAATGGCCTGCTTGATCAGGGCTTCTGCTTCTGCGTCCTTCTCCGGGGTACCGAAGCTGCGCATGCGTTCGAAAAGGCCGGTGATGAGCTGTTGCTCGCTTTGGTCCATCGCGGTCTCCTGGCGACTTGATTACGGTCGTGATGTAGGGAGCGATCACCCAGCCGCAATAGGTTGCGGGCAAGGAATGAGGGGCCGGATGCGCTGACCGCGTAAGAGCCGTTCGACTCAGGTCGAAGACCCGAGCCACAGGCCCGCGGTGCGAACCGGTTGCAGAGCTAGCGGCCGTCGGAAAAAGGCCGAATGCGCTCAGCTAGAAGATGGCCCCGCGCGCTGCGACCGGCCACACCACCTCCACGTGCGCGTCGGGCGTGTGGAGACCGCGAATGCCGACAAACCAGTCGTGGAGATTGACGGTCGGATCGCAGTGGCCGGGGATCAGCAGCAACTTCTCGCCGAGGCTCACACCGCGCGTGCATCCAGTGAGATCCAGCACGCCATGCTCGTCCGACGGCCGATGGTATTTCGCACCCGGCAAGCCCGGCACCTCGGGAAAACCAGCGTCGTTGCCCAGCGCCTTGTGCCCGGCATCGACCACGGCCCGGTCCGCGGCCGGAACGCTCATGACCGTCACCTGCACGAACAGGGCGTGCTCGAACATGTCGAACGCCGTGCCGTCGGCGTTCTGATTGCGCGCGTAATCGGCATCCATGAAGATGTAGGAGCCGGGCTGCATCTCATTCCAGATGCCGCTCGCAGCTTCGAGCTCGAACGTGCCGGTGCCGGCTCCGCCGATGATCCGGCAGGACAGGCCCTCGCGATCGAGCTCACCGAGGGTCTCCTGAACCAGCGCGCCGGCGTGGGCGATGCCGGCACGGCGCTCGGCATCGGTCCGGAAATGCTGCGCGATGCCGTAGTAGGCCTGCAACCCGGCGAAGGCGAGGTGCGGCGATCCGGCGATCGCGCTCGCCAGCTCCGCCACAGGCCGCCCCGGCGGAACACCACAGCGGCGGCTGCCACAATCGATTTCGACGAGCACGTCGAGCCGTACGCCAGCCCGTGCCGCCGCAGCTTCCAGATCGCGGATGTTGTCGAGGTTGTCCGTGCAGACACCGACCTTCGCCTCATGAGCGATCGCAGCCAGCCGGTCGAGCTTACGCCGGCCGACGACCTCGTTCGAGACCAGCACATCGCCGACCCCGCCTCGCACCAGCACCTCGGCTTCCGAGACCTTCTGGCAGCACACGCCGACGGCGCCGAGCGCCATCTGCTTGAGCGCGATGATCGGCGACTTGTGCGACTTGGCGTGGGGCCGCACGCGCACGCCATGCCGGCTGCCGAGATCGGCCACGCGCTGAAGATTGCGCTCGAACGCGTCGAGATCGAGGATGAGCGCCGGCGTGTCGACATCGGCAAGAGGCATACCCGGCTGAGCGGGTGCTGGCATCGTCATTCAATTTCCTCCTCGCGCTCGCCCGGCGGTGGCGGATCGCCCGCCTGGGGATAACGGCCGGTGTCGAGCAACCTCAGCATGTACGCGCGATACGTCAGTCCCGCAGCTTCCGCGCGCCGCAGCCGGAACAGCATGATGTCCCGCGGCGGGTTGCGCCAAACCTCCGCGTGGGCCTGCTTCCAGCAGTGACGCACGAACAGCAGCTTCCCCGGCGGCTCGTCGTCGTCGAGCGGCGGCCCGCCGTTGTGGCCGATGCCGAAGACAGGCAAATTCTTCTGCCGCACCCAGAATCGCTGATCGCTCACCTGCGTCTCCCGCCAAGGCCACCGCGAGCAGTTGGGCAGCTAACCACCACAGCGCAGAAAAGCAATATCGAAAGGCGATGAGCTGCTGTGCTTCCGCTGCGCCTGACCTACTTTCAGCCATCGCCGGATCACGCCGGCGCTCGTCGCCGGAAATGACCCAATGGCGACGTGAGCAGTCGGGCAGCGCGACGCATCCTGGCCGGGCAACAAAAAAGGCAGGCCGTTCGGCCTGCCTCGTGCGTGTGCTGCATGTCGCAGAAAAGCCAAAGGGCCGCATCGCGGCCCTTCTATTTCAGGTTTTCGCCGTTTCCCCCGGAGCTGGGAGCGGGCACCACTCTCGTGGTGCTCCGCTCCGCTTTGGCGCTCTGGGCTGTGGCGCCAAACCTTCAGGCTGCCTGCGTACTCGAGGCCGGCAGCTTCTTATCCTCCTCGAGCCCGCGGTCCAGTTTGAACGCGATACCGATATGACGGACGCGACCGGCGATTTTCGCCTTCTGGACGCCAAGCTCACCGAACTCACGGCAGAACGTCGGAAGGGCCAACGGCTCCTTGCTTTGATCCTCACACCACGTGCAGTAGTCCTCGTAAAGCTCCATGGACGTGACGCTCGAACCGTCCTTCTTGTCGATCCTCTCCTTGAAGAACCGCTCCACATCGGTTTCGGGAGCGACAAGTCTGACTGATGTCTTGTTGTCGTTGGCGCCGGCGTTTGCCTTGACACTGAGCACCTTGGGCGCGGCGGCGACCGGCAGGCTTTCGGCCACCGGCTCCATCGTCTCTACCGCGGTTACAGCGGTCACCGGTTCTAATGGAGCAGCCACCGGGGCCACCAGAGCTGCCGGGGCTGCCGGAGTGACAGAGACGGCGAGCGCTTCTGGAGCAGCAGCCGCAACCTCGGCTATCGCAGGTGCAGCCCGCTCCTCACGGTCGTAGAGGCGCCACTGGCTGAAGGCGATGAACATGCCGAAACCGGACCCGACCTCGAGCAGCAGCGCGATGAAGATCGACAGCGCGGTCTGCATGTCTTCGACGGTCAAATTCGGCACGAACACGCCGGCGAGCTTGGTCAGCACCGCCGCCTGCGGATCGGCTTCCGCCATCGCCGACCCGGCATCGAGTTTGCCGAGCTTGGCCTGGACATGCGCGATCCGCGCCTCCAGCACGCTGGCCTGCTCAGCCGATGCGAGCTCTGCGGAGAGCGTATGGAACTCCTGGCAGAACTTGCGGCCCTGCGGACCCGTGGCAGAGGTACAACCCTTCGTGAACGACCACTCGCGCGAGCTCTTCGCGGCGTCGATGTCGCCTTGAACGGTCGCTGGCGGCCGATGCTGCGGTACCCAGCTCAATTGCTCCTGGGCCCGTTTCAGGTCGGCGCGCAGGTCCTTGTAGGACTGCGCCTCGATCGCCCGCTGGCCGGTGGTATCCATTCGGTTCAGCGCGGCGTGGCCGAGGGCCGAGGTCAGCGAGTAAGCTGTGACCACCACCCAGACCAGCGCGGACGCGGCCGCCTGCGACCACATCCTGTTGCGCCATGCGGCGAAAAAGAAGAATGGCAGTAGCGCTTTGAGGCAGTCCGCCGCCGCGCTCGCAGAGCCATAGATCAGGCCATCGAACTCGGTCTTGCCGAGACTATAGCCAAATCGCCAATTCATCGCGGCCGACACGGCGAGTAGTACGCCGGCCGCTAAAACGCCTAACACGCCCAGAGCATGTCTCATTTGCCCTCTCCAAAGTCGTTTGGAGTCCCCGCACGCGCACATGAGCGTGACCCCAGTTTTTTCGAGGAGATGAGCGCGCCACCACTGAACGGGCCCGTTCAGGCGCGTGGCCTGATTCTATGCGTCGACGTCACCTGGCCTGCTGTTGAGCACCAGCAAGCGTGAGTCGCACGCACGGGACTTGTGGCTGGAACGCGGATCCGTCAGGTTCTCAACAGGCGACCATCGCCGCTAGATTCCGCCTGTGAATATCCTGGAGCGGTGTAAGCAGAACAAAAAACGCAATGCTGACGTTTTCCCCTCAGGCGCGAAGCTATGCGATTCGGATATGTTTTGTTAATTTTTTCAGCCCGCTAGTCTCGAGCGTCCGAGAGTAGTTGCCGGGAAGCCATACGGCGACTGACCATATGCTCACGCCGCTTTATCCCCAACGCCTCCCCGACTTATCCACTTCACCCGCGACGGCCGGGGACAACTTCCCCAACCGCTAGACAGCGCCCGCATCTCGGGTACCAGATATAGGTGGCGAGCCGTGACCTTGATCCGGCGCCAAATTCCGCTTCGCGTATGAGATGGCTCGCCTGCCGGCTCGGTAAAAACTCTGTGACGGGCCGGGAACTGGACCGTCGCCGCCATTGTTTCCGGACATTGGGAGCTTAAGACAACGACAACGTGTGATAGGATGGCCAAAGGTTTCGACTGGGCTCCGGCGTGGGTCCACCTGCGGTCGCGGATCGCGCTGGGGGTTGCAGTGGTGCGCGTTTGGGTCGGGATGTTCGTCCTCATCGGAGGACTTGGGCTCACTATCATGCATTTCCAGGCTCCGGAGGAGTTAACTGCCGTCGAGCAGATCGTGATGGGAGAACAGGCCAGCACTTACTCGGCGGTGTCGCGCGGCTTCGGCGGGCCGCTCGCGAAGCTCAGGCC
>JAEZHL010000231.1 GCA_023416575.1 Pseudomonadota bacterium | reverse complement strand
GGCAAATGTCAGCGGCTGCTGGCCCTGCTGCGGCGCGCCGGGTACGAGCGGCCAATCTATTTGCACGGCGCGCTGAAGGCCATGACGGACCTTTACGTGGCCAGGGGACAGACGTTCGGCGAGCTGGTCCTCGTCAGTGAGGCAGGAGGCAAAGGGCTCGCAGGCGAGATCGTGCTGTGCCCGCCGTCGGCCCTCAAGGATCGCTGGTCGCGCCGCCTCGCGGACCCGGTCACCGCCTTCGCCTCGGGCTGGATGCGCGTGCGCGGGCGGGCACGCCAGCGTGGCGTCGAGCTGCCACTCGTCATTTCCGATCATGCCGACTGGCCCGAGCTCATCGAGACCATTCGCGAGACCGGGGCCGATGAGGTGTGGGTCACGCACGGCCGCGAGGAAGCACTCGTCTATCAGCTCGGAATGATGGGTAAGCACGCACGCGCGCTGGCGCTGCTCGGACGGGAGGACGAGGAGGATTGACCGGGTCGGCCGCCATGACGCTTAGCGAAATATCCGGGAGGGGGACCAGCCGATGAAGCGGTTTTCTGCGCTCCTCGACCGGCTCGCATACAGTCCAGGCCGGAACACCAAGCTCCAGTTGATGCAGGACTACTTTCAGTCGACGCCCGATCCCGATCGTGGCTGGGCACTCGCAGCATTGACCGATGGGCTCCCCTTCTCGTTTCCCGTGCGGCGAACCATCATGGAGCTGATGGAAAGGCGGGTCGATGCCGAGCTGTTCCGCCTCTCCCGCGACTATGTCGGCGACACCGCCGAAACCGTCGCCCTTCTCTGGCCCGATGCCGGCGAGCACTCGGATCCGCCGCGGCTCTCGGAAGTCGTCAGCCGCCTTGGTCTGATCGACGCACAGGAACTCGGCGACGTGATCGCCTCGTGGCTCGATCGCCTCGACGCGACGGGCCGCTGGGCCTTGCTCAAACTGCTCACGGGCGCCTTGCGCGTCGGCGTCTCGGCGCGCCTGGCCAAAACAGCCGTAGCCGCGCTGGCTGGCCGTGACGTTGGCGAAATCGAGGAGGTCTGGCACTCGCTCTCGCCGCCTTACGGTGAACTGTTTGCCTGGCTGGAAGGCAAAGGCGAGCAGCCCGACATCACGGGCGCACCAGTGTTCCGGCCCTTGATGCTGGCGCACGCGCTGGACGAGAGCGAGCTTGCCGACCTCGACGTGAGTGACTTCTCCGCCGAATGGAAGTGGGATGGTATCCGTGTCCAGATCGCAGCGGGCCGTGGCGAGACACGCCTTTATTCGCGGACCGGCGACGAGATCGGCGCGAGCTTTCCGGAGCTCGTTTCCATGCTCCGCTTCGATGCCGTGGTTGACGGCGAGCTGCTCGTCCTGCGCGACGGTAAGGTCGCTCCGTTCAACGACCTGCAGCAACGGCTCAACCGCAAATCGGTAACGCGCGCCATGATCCAGCGCTATCCGGTCCACGTCCGCCTCTATGATGCGCTGGTGATCGGAGCCGACGACCTGCGCTCATTGCCCTTCGTCGAGCGTCGTGCCCGTCTCGAAAGCTGGCACGCGGCGGTGCGTCCGCCGCACACCGACCTTTCCGATCTCCTCGCGATTGCGGATCGCGACGAGTTGCAGCGCATTTGGCGTAACACGCGGGACGCTGGTATCGAAGGGCTCATGCTGAAGCGGCGGACCAGCCCGTACCTCGCCGGAAGACCGCGCGGACACTGGTACAAGTGGAAACGGGCCCCGATCACGCTCGACTGCGTACTGATGTATGCCCAGCGCGGGTCCGGGAAACGATCGTCCTACTATTCCGACTACACGTTCGGCGCATGGACCCGCCGTCCGGATGGCACTGCGGAGCTGGTGCCAGTGGGCAAGGCCTACTCCGGATACACGGACGCGGAGCTCATCGCGCTCGACCGCTGGATTCGCAACAACACCGTCGAGCGGTTCGGGCCCGTGCGCGCGGTTCGTCCGGCACTCGTGTTGGAGGTGGCCTTCGATGCGGTGCAACGCTCGGCGCGCCACCGGTCAGGGATCGCAATGCGCTTCCCGCGTATCCACCGAATCCGCTGGGACAAACCAGCGGAGGAGGCGGAGCAGTTGGAAACGTTGGTCGGGCTCATCGAGAGCTAGCCGGCGATCGTTGCTGGCAAGCCGACTTGCTGCAATGCAACGTAATCGGCATATTACGTGTTGTATGGTCGCCTCAAGTTCACCATAATCCAATCACCCGTCAATCACCGGAGCAGGGTCATGCGTATGGATTACAGTTCGGAGCCGACGGGGGGGCCCGTACCGACTGCCTTCAACATGGCTATGACTGGCCAAACCATCGAGCCATGGCTGCAAGCGGCGGCCCGGGGCGGCATGGAAGTCTTCACCCTCATGAACCAGCGGACGCAGGCCTACATGGAGCTGCCCATGCGCGTCAGCCAGTGCCGCTCGCCCCAGGAAATTGCGGCCGAGCAGATGCGATTCTGGCAGATCATGGCGCGCCAGTACGGCGAAAGCTCTCAGCGCATCTTCGGCACTTGGCTCGAGCTTGCGCAGCGAGGCCGCGGGCACTCCGGGAATGGCCGCGAACGCGAGCGTGACTACATCTCGTTCCCGGAGTCGGAAGAGGACAGCGCGGGATCACGCAGAGGCGGCCACGAGCGGCGCGCCGCATAGGATCGGCGATCTAAGTCGACATCAGAAAAACAATCGGCGCCAGAATCCGGCGCCGATCATTCTGTTCAAAGGTGTCAGCTCAGCGTAGAGCAAAGCGCCAGAGCGCAGGGACGGCGAAAGCTCCGAGGGCCGTCTTGAATACGGTCGCTGCATAGAACGGCACGATACCGAGGGCCCAAGCCTTGTCCATTCCGACGAGCGGTGCCAGCCATGCGAGGCCCAAGCCAAGGA
>JAEZHL010000098.1 GCA_023416575.1 Pseudomonadota bacterium | reverse complement strand
GCATGTTCCGCGGCGGCTCTATGCGCGCCAGCTGCCCGGCATCCCGACGATCCGCGTGTTCGAGGCGCTGGCTTGCGGCATCCCGCTCGTCTCGGCCCCCTGGGACGATGCCGAGGGACTGTTCCGTCCCGGCACCGATTTTCTCATGGCGCAGAACCCGGCGGAGATGAGCCGCCATCTCGCGAATGTCAGGAACGACAGCAGTCTTCGCCATGCCCTCGCCGCCAGCGGGCTCGCCACCATTCTCTCGCGCCATACCTGCCGCCATCGGGTCGCGGAGCTGCTGCGGATCATCTCTGAGATCCGCGCCGAGCCGGCGGAGGTGGCGGCATGAAGGTCGCCTTCTACGGCTCGAGCCTGCTCTCCTCATATTGGAACGGCGCCGCGACCTACTACAGGGGCCTCCTCGCCGCTCTCGCCCGGCGTGGCCATATGATCACCTTCTACGAGCCCGACGCGTTCGATCGTCAGCAGCACCGCGACATCGAACCACCCGACTGGGCCTCCTCCAGGGTCTATCCCGCCACCCCGCAGGGCGTCGCCGCCGTGCTCGCCGAGGCGCGGGCGGCCGATGTCGTCATCAAGGCGAGCGGTGTCGGCGTGTTCGACGACGAGCTGCTGACGGGCATCATGCAGGAGGCACATCCCGATGCGATCCGCATCTTCTGGGACGTTGATGCGCCGGCGACACTGGCAGAGTTGCGCCAACATCCTGATCACCCCCTGCGCCGCATCCTGCCCCGCCTCGACGCGGTGCTGACCTACGGTGGCGGGCCACCCGTCGTCGCCGGATATCTGGAGCTCGGCGCCCGCCACGCGGAGCCCGTCTACAACGCGCTCGATCCGTTGACTCACCATCCGGTTTCGCCCGATGCGCGGTTCACGGCAGACCTGGCCTTCCTCGGCAACCGTCTGCCGGATCGCGAGGCACGCGTGGCGGAGTTCTTTCTCCGCCCTGCCGGATCGATGCCCGAAAAGCGCTTTCTCATCGGCGGCAACGGTTGGGAGCCGCAGCATCTGCCAGCGAATGTCCGTCACATCGGCCACGTCTATTGCCGCGACCACAACGCCTTCAACGCCAGCCCGCTCGCGGTGCTCAACATCGCCCGCGACAGCATGGCGGCAACCGCCTTCTCCCCGGCAACACGCGTTTTCGACGCCGCGGGTGCGGGCGCCTGCATCATCACGGATGCCTGGGAAGGCATCGAGCTGTTCCTGACACCGGGCGAGGAGATCCTGGTGGCCCGGGACGGCGATGAAGTCTGCGCGCACCTTACCGCGCTCACCCCCGAGCGCGCACGCGACATCGGACGGGCAGCGCGCGCCCGGATCGCCGCCGAGCACACGTACGAGCTCAGAGGCGCACAGGTGGATGCCATCCTGCGCCGTATCGCTACCGAGAGAAACTGCAATGGGAGCCGGATGTGACGAGCGGACCACTGCGCATCGTGGTGCTGGGACTTAGCCTTTCATCGAGCTGGGGCAACGGGCATGCCACCACCTATCGCGCCCTCCTGAAGGCGCTCGCGGCGCGCGGACACGACATTCTGTTCCTGGAACGCGACGTCCCCTGGTACGCGTCGACGCGCGACGTGACACGGCCCGACTACTGCCGTCTCGTGCTCTACAAAAGCCTGCGCGACCTGGAGCGGCACCGCGCGGCGATCACCACGGCCGACGTCGTAATGGTCGGCTCCTATGTGCCGGACGGCATCGCCGTCGGGCGTTTCGTGCAAGAGGCGGCGGGCGGCCTCAAGGCGTTCTACGACATCGACACGCCGGTGACGCTCGAGAGCCTCGCGGCCGGCACCTGCCGCTATATCTCCCGTGAGCTGATCGCCGGTTACGATCTCTACCTCTCGTTCACCGGCGGTCCCGTCCTCAGCCAGATCGAGTGCCTCTACGGCGCCCCGGCAGCGCGGCCGCTCTATTGCTCCGTCGATCCCGATATCTACGCGCCGACACGCCGGCAGCGCCGCTGGGACCTCAGCTTTCTCGGCACCTACAGTCCCGACCGGCAGCCTGCGCTGCATCACCTTCTCATCGAGCCGGCACGTCGGGCACCACATCTCAAGTTCGCCGTCGCCGGTGCGCAGTACCCGGAGGACATCGATTGGCCCCAGAACGTGGAGCGCATCGAGCACGTCCCGCCGTCCGAGCACCCCGGTTTCTATGCCGCGAGCCGCTTCACCCTCAATGTGACGCGGGCGGAAATGGTGCGTGCCGGCTTCAGCCCGAGCGTACGGCTGTTCGAGGCCGCCGCGACCGGCAGCGCCATCATCTCGGATGCCTGGCTCGGCCTCGAGACGATCCTGCAGCCGGACCGCGACGTCATCGTTGCAACGCGCCCTGAGGACGTGCTTGCGGCGCTGCTGAGCATCCCCGAGTCGCGCCGCCAGCGTTTGGCGCAGTCGGCCCGGCGCCGTGCGCTCGCCAATCACACCTCCGCCCGGCGCGCGGCGCAGTTCGAGAAGTATGTGCTGGAAGCCCTGCACGGATCCGGCAGTCAGATCTCCGGCCGGGAACTCGTCGGATCAGCCGCCCATCAATCCTGAGCGGCGCCGACGCGCTCTTCCGGCACGCGGATGCTCACCCCCCGAGCACTGAAAAACCGCCATCCACCGGAATGGCCGTCCCCGTCACGAAATCAGACGCGTGGCTGCCCAGGAACACGGCGATGCCGCCAAAATCGCCGGGATCACCCCAGCGCCCGGCCGGGGTCCGCGCCAGGACGCGGTCGTGCAGTCCCTCGACCTGCTCGCGCGCAACGCGGGTGAGATTGGTGTTGATCCAGCCGGGCAGGACACAGTTGACCTGAATGTTGTCCTTGGCCCAGGCCGTGGCGAGCGAGCGCGTGAGCTGCATCACACCCCCCTTGGTCGCCCCATAGGCAGGCGCGAACGGCAGGCCGAAAATGGAGGTCATGGAGCCGATGGTGATGATCTTGCCGCCACCCTGCTTCTTCATCGCCGGATAGACCGCCTGGGCGCAGAAGAACGGCCCGTTGAGGTTGACGTCGAGCACCGTCTGCCAATCGCCCGACGTATAGTCCTGCGGCGGTTTGCGGATATTGATGCCGGCATTCGCGACCAGGATGTCGACGCGCTGAAAGCGGTCGAGCGCCGCCTGAACCATCCGGTTCACCGATTCCTTGTCCTGGACATCCACTTCGACGGTCGCGACCCGGGCGCCGAGCTTCTGCAACTCCTCGGCCGCCTCGGCGGACTTCTTCTGGTCGCGCGCGGCGATCACGATCGCGGCTCCCGCCTGTGCCAGACCGGTTGCCATGCCGAGCCCGATGCCGCCATTGCCGCCGGTGACGATGGCCACGCGGCCGGTCAGGTCGAAGGGGTTGCTTGTCATATCGCTTGGATCCCTGCTGTCATGGTCGTTCCGCCCATACCGGCCATACACGGATGGCCCGGCTTGCGGACAGTTTCGCGAACGGGACGCGAGAGCGCAACAGCTTGCGAAAGCATAGTCCATTTCCAAAGCAAGCAGGAATGGCGATAGGCAAGCACCTGCGGGATCTGCTATGAGCAATGCTGCGCGTTAACAATCGACGATAACCGCGTGTCGTATAGCTGCCTCAAGTGCCCGGCCTACTGTTGCACCTACCCCGTCATCGTCGTGACGACGCGTGACGTGGCGAGGCTGGCGAAACACTTCGGATTGACGCCCGAGGAAGCCGAGCGCCGCTTCACCAAGAGCGCCCACGGGCACAAGCGTATCATGCGGCGGAAGGCCGACCCGCACTTCGGCCGCGCCTGCCGGTTTCTCAATACCGAGACACGACGCTGCACCATCTATCAGGCACGACCAGCCGTCTGCCGTAGTTTCCCCGCAGAAAAGCGCTGCGGCTACTACGATTTCCTCGATTTCGAGCGTCGCCACCAGAACGACCCCGAGTTCGTCGCCACCACCGATAACGGCCTCTGGAAGTAGCCAACCTCCCCTCCGCCGTTTGCGCAACTGTCGCCCTTCCCCCCATAAGGGCGCACACTGCCCGTCTGCACCAAGGATCCACTCGGCGCGGTCCAGCGTTGGGCTGCCGAGAGGGCCAGCCAGGACCCGGGAGGAGCAGCAATGGCGATGTGGAAGCCCGATCCGACTTTCTATCCGTCACCCCGCATGGCGATGAAAGCACCAGCGGAGACGCTGGCCTACGTCGCGACCTTCGACCCGACGCGCCAGGTTCCGGACGAGCTGGCCGTCGTGGACGTCGATCCTGCGTCCCCGACGTATTCTAAGATCGTGGAAGCGGTCCCCATGCCGA
>JAEZHL010000097.1 GCA_023416575.1 Pseudomonadota bacterium | reverse complement strand
GAAGGGACGGCTGTCGAAGAGACAACTCGGGGCACGGCGGCGGCGTGGGCGAAACCGGCTGCACACGCTCAAGCTCGCGCGCGGCCCGCGCCGGCAGCTTCAGACGCCCGTGTTTTAGCGGTGTCTCAGGTTGCTGTCCAGGAAAGGGCGCGATCTCCGAACGAGCCGGCCCTGCGCGAAGATATGGGAACTCAACGGCTGATGCGGAAGGGTCTCCAACATCAACGGTCAGGCGCCGCCGTAGGCTAGGCTTTCCCCTTGAGATAGGCCTTGAAGCCATTCACCAGTGCATCGAACACGGTTCGGCAGCGCGCGCTGGATTTGAGGTCCTCGTGCATCACCACCCACGTGCCGAGCTCCAGCGTGAACGCGTCGACGAGCACCCGGACGAGATCCGGATCGCGCTGCGCCAGCGGAACCTGACAGACACCGATGCCGAACCCGGCGCGGATGGCGGCGAGCTGTGCGAGGTCGCTGTCGGCCCGCAAGGCAAAGGCATTGCGGCTGAGCCCGCGCACGCCTCGGAGCATGCTCCGGATCGCGGGCGTCTCGCGGTCGAAGCCGATCAGGGAATGCCGGGAGAGATCCTCCATCGAGGTGGGCTCGGGGTGGCGGTCGAGATAGCGGCGATGCGCGTGGAAGCCGAGCGGCACGGGTCCGACCCGCTGCGCGATGAGGGTTCCCTGCACCGGCTCGACCATGCGCACCGCGATATCGGCATCGCGCCGAAGCAGATCCTCGACCGCGTTCGACAGCACCAGCTCGATGACGAGGTCGGGGTTTTCCTCCCGCAATGCCGCCAGGATCGGTGGCAGCACTTCGACACCGACCACCTCGCTGGCACTGATCCGGACCGTTCCCTTCACGGCGCCCCTGTGGCCTGAAGCCGCCCGCAGCAATGATGCGGAGATGGAGGCCAGGCTTTCGGCATAGGGCTTCAGCTCGAGCGCAGCTTCCGTCGGGATCAATCCGCGTTGCGACCGGATGAAGAGGTCGTAGCCGATGGCAGCTTCGAGCGCGTCGATGTGCCGGGAGACGGTCGGCTGCGTCAGGCCCAGCGCACGTGCTGCGCCCGACAGGGAATTCTCCTCGATGACAGCAAGGAAGGTGCGGTAGAGGTCCCAGCTCGGGTCGATCCTGTTCATGCTTTTTCGTATAGCACTTCCACGAATTCCCTCAATTCCGTTGGGAATGGCCGGACGTCATCTTCCCCGCGTTCCTGCACGAGGAGGCGATGATGGAAAAGAAAACGGCTTTGGTGCTCGGTGCGACCGGGGGGATCGGCGGGGCGGTCGCGCGCCGGCTCGTGCAGCGCGGCTGGACGGTGCGCGCCCTCCACCGTTCGCATGCCGAAGGTCGTGGGCAGGATAACCTCGACTGGATCCGCGGCGATGCCATGTCGGCGGCCGACGTCACGGCTGCGGCCAAAAATGCCCCGCTCATCGTGCATGCGGTCAACCCGCCCGGATATCGCAATTGGGGGAAGCTCGTGCTCCCCATGCTGGACAACACCATCGCGGCCGCGCGCCAGAACGGTGCCCGAATTATCCTGCCCGGCACGGTCTACAATTACGGCCCTGATGCCTTCCCGGTGCTGGACGAGCAATCCCCGCAAGATCCCCCTGACGGTTAAAGGCAGGATACGGGCCGAGATGGAAAAGCGCCTGCGGGAGGCCGCCGAAGCCGGCTCGATCCGGGCGCTGATCGTCCGCGCCGGAGCCTTCTTCGGCCCCAGGGCAGGGAGCAACTGGTTCTCACAGGTCCTGGTGAAGCCTGGCCGGCGTCCCCCGTCGATCACCTACCCGGGCAAGCCGGGGGTCGGGCACCAGTGGGCCTATCTCCCCGATGTGGCCGAAACGATGGTCCGGCTCGTCGAGCACGACGGTCTCGATGCGTTCGCCACCTTTCATATGGAGGGGCATTGGGACGAGGACGGGACGCAGATGGTGAGCGCGATCCGGCGCGCACTCGGAAGGCCGGATCTGCCCGTCAGGCGCTTGCCCTGGCGGCTGATGGCCCTCGCCTCTCCGTTCGTGCCCTTGTTCCGCGAGCTGCGGGAAATGAAGTATCTCTGGGAGCAGCCTGTCCGGATGAGCAACGCCCGGCTGCGCGCCGCGCTCGGCGCCGAGCCCCACCCGCCGCTGGACGAGGCAGTGCGCGCGACATTGCTCGATCTCGGCTGTCTCGGAACGACCTGAGGATTGGCGGGGGCGTAGGTTGGTCTCACCCGCCGCTGCGAACCACTTTCACGCTCTCGTTCGGCGGCAGGCGTACGATCTTCTGCCGCTGCAGGTGGGCGGCGACCACATCCCAGATCGGCGGTCCCTCGGTGGCCTGGTTCACCGAGGCCCAACCGGCGACGACATAGTTCCGGTGCGCATCGAGGGCAGCACCGGTGCGCAACAGGGTGAGATTGGAGATCCGCTGCCCCATCGGCCCGTCGACGTCGATGGTGAACCCGAGCCCGCCGACGCGCACCATGTCACCGCCCTGCTGGTAGTACGGGTCCGGGTTGAACAGGTTGTCGGCGACGTCCTCGAGGATGTTCTTCAGCATCTCCCCCGATAGCTCGGTGCGATAGCACGCGGGATACGTCATCGCCGTGGCGTTGTAGACGTCCTCCCAGGTGATGGCCTGGCCGGGAAGCAGGGTCGCGCCCCACCGGAACCCCGGCGACAGGCTGATCTCGGCATCACGCTCGGCCAGCATCGCCTCGCAGATCACATCATCGAGCGTTCCGTTGAAGTTGCCGCGGCGATAGAGCAGTTGCTCCGTCCGCGCGAGCTCCGTGCGCAGCATGGCTTCGTGCGGGGCCCGGATCTTGGCCACCAGGGACGCCATCTCCGCATCCGGCGTGATTGCATCGGCGAGCACAGGAATGAGCGCGTAGCTGTAGTCGGCGATCTCGCCAT
>JAEZHL010000433.1 GCA_023416575.1 Pseudomonadota bacterium | reverse complement strand
CTCCCATTCCGGCGTCGTCCAGATGTCCTTGGCGTGCGCAGAGCAACTCCACGGCAGTCCCGTCATCAGGCTGGCGTAGCGGCCGACGGCTGACGGCGTGTGAATGAAATGGGCATAGAGCCAGCGCACGCCACCGGGCATCTCCGCAGCCAGCACCGCGGCCTGTCCGAACCGCCGAAACCGATTGGGACTGAAATCGCGCCGCAGAGCACTGAGCCAGGCCAGCAGCGCCTCCCGGAACCCTGGCAATCGCACGGATCGGACGAGACCGCGCATCACACGCAGGGGGGCGTGATAAAGGTATTCCGGAAGGTAAAGAACCGGCGCCCTAATCTGCCGATGCACCGGATGCACGGCAGGATCCGTCGGGTGGCGCATCGAGACGATGAAGAGATCGAGGCCAGCGCGCTCCAGTCCCGCGAGTTCCTGGGCAATGAAGGTTTCTGACAGGCGCGGATATCCCTTCAGGATGACGACGATCAGCCCCTGAGCGACCACCGGCGCGCCCCTCACACACCTACGGCGGCCGGGAACGGCCGATTGGCGTGATCGATGAAGACGCCCGCCATTTCGCCGATCGTCTCGAGACCATCGAGATCGATCCTGGCTCCCAGAGCCGAGGGCAAGGGGCGTTCTGTCAAAGCGCGCAGCGCCCGCGCCATGAGCCGTGGGTCGTCTGCCGCACCGGCATCCAGCATGTCGACTATGCCGAGATCCGCGGCCCGCGCGGCGCGGATCGACTGCTCGCGCCGGGGGCGGTTTCGTGGCACCAGCAGTGCCCGTTTGTCGAACGATAGGATCTCGCAGAACGTATTGTATCCGCCCATGCTGACGATCGCATTTGCGCGCAGCATGAGCGCTTCGATCTGGCTCTCGAAATCCAGAACGGTAATGTTGGCGACCCGGCGGCTTCGCTCGCGGATTTCGTCCCGCTCCTCGGCCAGCATGAAGGGACCGAGGACCATGACGAGGGGGAAATCGAGCGTGCGGTCGTACTCGCGTGAGGCAAGCACCTGCCGCATCAATTGTGCGCCATCGCCCCCACCGCCGGCCGTCACGAGGATGTACTCGTCCGGCAGCTCCATGAGCTTGGACGTCTGCAGACGCGGCACGCTCCGCCCAAGATGTCCAGTGAACGTCATGCGTGCGCGCACCACCGCTGGTACATCGAGACCCGAAAGCGGGTCCCAGAAACACTTGTCGCCGTAAACCCAGACGGCATCGTAGAGCGCCTCGATTTTGCTGATTGCGTCGGTGCGCTCCCACTCGGCCCGCACCTGTTCCGGGGCATCCAGAACATCTCGTAATCCCAGCACCAGCGCCGTGCCACGAGACTTCAGCATGACCAGCGTGTGCTCGAGCTCGCCCCTCAGGCCTAACGGCTCCTTGTCGACGATGAAAATATTCGGGCGATAGAGATCGGCAGTTTGCTGGATTATCGCCCGGCGCATTTCCAGCGTTTCGCCGAGGTCGATATGCTGGGCCAGCGACGTATAGTCACCATTATGGAGCTTGATGACGCTCGGGATCTTTATGAAGTCCACGCGAGCGCGAAAGTCGAAAGCGCCGGCGATCGATGAACCAGAGACGATCAGCACCTGCAGCCGCTTGAACCGCTCCACCAGCGCGTGGGCGATCTCGCGGCATCGGCGGAAATGGCCGAGTCCGAAGGTGTCGTGACTGTACATGAGCACGCGCGCATAATCGTGCCGTCGCATGATTTGCCCGTCAGCAACCCGTCCTGGAGAGCGATCGCGAAGCTTGAAGCTGACGGAGCGAATCGCACTTCCGGCCGATAAGGTTGCCCCTCGCTGTTTCCGCGCCGCGAATTCAGTTCAAAGTTCACCGTCAGAGATCAACAAAGAAACGACGTCATCGTTCCCAATGCCGCCGGAAGCTATTTGTACGGATCGGCTGCGTCCCGCAATCCGTCACCCAGGAAGTTGAATGCCAGAACAACGAGAATGACCGGAATTGCCGGGAACAACAACCACGGATATAGCGCAACTATGTTAATATTCTGCGCCTCTGTCAGCAGAACACCCCAGCTCGTGACCGGTGGTCGAAGTCCGAGCCCCAGGAAGCTGAGTGCCGTTTCGCCGAGAATCATTCCCGGTATGGCAAGGGTTGCGCTGGCAATCAGGTGACTCATGAATCCGGGCACAAGATGCCGCCCGACGATGCGGGGCGCGTTGGCACCCATCAGTTGCGCTGCAAGCACATAATCCTCTTCACGCAGCGACAGCAGCTTGGATCGCACGGCTCTTGCGAGGCCCGTCCAGTCGATCAGGCCGAGAATGACCGTGATTGCGAAGTAGACGAGCATCGGGCTCCAGGTCACCGGCATGATCGCCGCGAGGGCGAGCCATAGCGGAATCGAGGGTAGCGACTGTAACACCTCGATGATGCGCTGAATGACGAGGTCGACAACGCCACCGTAGTAGCCGGCGAGCCCGCCGAACAGCAGCCCGAGTGCGAAGCTGATCGCGACGCCCAGAATGCCGATCGTGAGCGAAATACGGGCGCCGTATATTATCCGGGACAGAACATCCCGACCGAGGCGATCCGTCCCGAGGAGGAACAGCGTTCCATCCTTGGCAGGGCAAAACAGATGAACATCGCTCTCGAAAAGACCCCAGAAATTGTAGCTGTCACCTCGGCAGAAAAAGCGGATCGGGTGTACCGCCGTCAAATCGGGCGTATACTCGCGCTTCAAATTCACCATGTTCAGAGAATATTTCTGCCCATAGACGAACGGCCCAACAAACCGCCCCTCGTGGAACAGGTGAATAGCCTGGGGCGGCGCATAGATGCGGTCGATGTTGCGCGTCTGGTAGTGATAAGGCGCCAGGAATTCGCTGATCAGGATGCTGGCGTAAAGCACCGCCAGAAAGGCGCCGGAAGCGACCGCGAGACGGTGCCGCTTGAACTTCCACCACATCAGCCGCCATTGCGAGGCGAGGAAAACGCGCTCCTGCGCCGCCGACATCTGCTCGATGGATCGCGGGTCGAACGGCTTTTCGGAGATGTAGTGCGGCAGGGGTGCGCCGGGGGCCGGCAGGGACGAGTTCGTCATCGGGTGCTCTTGCCCTGGAGTCGGATGCGCGGATCGAGGAACGCCAGCGCGATGTCGGACAGCAGCACACCGATCACAGTCAGCAGAGCCAGAAACATGAGGAACGAGCCGGCGAGATACATGTCCTGGCTCTGCAGCGCCTTGATCAGCAGCGGCCCGGTCGTCTCGAGCGAGAGAACGATGGCGACGATCTCCGCGCCCGATACGATTTCCGGCAGGATGCCACCGATACCGCCGACGAAGAAGTTAAGCGACGAACGGAGCGGATATTTCACCAGCGCTTTGAAAGGATGCAGTCCCTTCGCCTTGGCGGTGATCGTGTATTGCTTTTGCAGTTCATCGAGCAGATTGGCCCGGATCTTGCGGACCATGCTCGCCGTCCCGGCCAGACCGATCACGATCACCGGTATCCACATATGCTCCAGGATCGACAGGAATTTCGCCCAGCTCATCGGCTTATCGATGAACTCAGGCGCCATCAGATGGCCGATGGAGGTGCCGAACAGGACGTTGGCCACATACATCAGCACCAGCGCTAATAGGAAATTCGGCACCGCAATTCCGAGCAGTCCGAAAAACGTCAGACCGTAATCGCCCCAGCTGTACTGATGCGTGGCGGAATAGATGCCGATCGGAAACGCGATCGCCCAGGTGAGCAGGATCGTGGCGAACGAGACGAGCACGGTCAGGAACAGGCGACTGCCGACGAGATCGGCCACAGGCATCTGGTACTCGAACGAGTAACCGAAGTCGCCCTGGACCATGCCGGAAAGCCAGATGAAATAGCGCTCCACCGGATGCTTGTCGAAGCCGTACTCCTGCTTCAGAAACTCGATCTTGGCTTTATCGACGCCCTCGCCCTGCGCCTGCAGCTCGGCCATGTAGCTTTCAAAATAATCGCCGGGCGGCAGCTCCATGATCGTGAAGACCAGCGCGCTCGTCAGGAGCAGCGTCGGGATCATGATCAACGTACGCTTTACGATGTATAGGATCATCTGCCGGACCGATTAATGTGTCACGTCGCGAAACCAGAACGTGTCCGGCATGTAGCGACCGAAGTACCCGCCCGGATCGAACGTCCAGGTTCCATTTTCCGGTACGTTCACGAGATCTTTCGCCACCACCACCGGCTGGCGCGTGCCGTTGACGGTGCCGATCGTAAACACCTGGTCAGCGTGTATTTGCAGCATTTCATGCCAGATGGCCGTCCGCTCCTCTGTCGAGCCGGAGGAGCGCCATTGCGCATGAAGCTTCAGCAGTTTCAGCACCTCCGGCAGCGCGGGTGGCTCGCCGACGGCACCTTTCTCCTCGTAATGCTGCCCCCACTTCGGCCATTGGATCTGCGCCTGAGAAGTGGGAGCAAGCTCGCGCGGGCTCATGTCCGCGGTCGCCACGGCATTGTCGAGACCGCCCCAGACGGACATCACCGTACTCCCGGCGTAAATGCGCTTGCGAAACAACTCGCGCTGCGTCGGTCGCGTGTAGATCTTGATGCCGATCTTCAGCCAAGTATCGCGAATGAGGGCCAAAACATCGGCTTCTTCCGTGCTTTCTCCCGGTGTCTCGATGACAAGCTCAGCACGCCGGCCATCCGGCAGGAATCGAATACCATCGCTGTCGCGCTTCACGAGCCCCACCTCATCCAGCAGCTTATTGGCCAGCCCCAGATCGAAACGAGACCAAGCCTCCGCGTATTCGGGCCGGAAAAGCGGGCTTTTCGGCAGCATGGTGTTGGCACTGGGGCGCGCGAGGCCGTAGAAAATTGCCTCGTTGATCTCCCGCCGGTCGATCGCCAGCGACATCGCGCGGCGCACCCGGACATCGCGCAACAGATCGCGCCAGACTTGATCCTCCGTATTGAGGTTGGGCATGAGCGCTATGCGCGAGCCCTCGCCGCGTTCCCACAGCCGCACGTTAACCTTGCCCTGCGCCTCGGCCTCCTTGAGGAAGGTATAGTTATCGAAACGGATGTAGCGCGCCTGCAGGTC
>JAEZHL010000429.1 GCA_023416575.1 Pseudomonadota bacterium | reverse complement strand
GGCCAGATCTATGAGGACAGTACCTACCCGACCGACGTCGCCGCCGATGCCTATGCCCTGGCACTGGAGGCCGGCGCAACACTGATCGACATGGAGTTCGTGCAGTTTGAGCCGGTGGTGACAGTCGAACCGGCCGCGTGCAGGGGCATGGAGATGCCGACGGCGATGCTGGGCGACGGCGCGCAGCTCCTCAACGCCCACGGGGAGCGGTTCATGTTCCGTTACAACCCCGAGCACGGCGAAAAACAGATCGAAAAGGCGCGGATGGCCTTGTGCATCCAACGGGAGATCGACGAAGGGCGCGGCTATCCCGGCGGCACCGTGCTTTTCGATACGACCACCGTGCCTGCGGACAAGCTGGAAAGCTATATATCCCATTGCAAGCGACTGCGCGCAGCCGGGTTGGAGCCACTTGAGCGCGGGCCAATGGTCCGTCCCGCCGCGCACAGCCAGATGGGCGGCGTGTTCATCGACGAGGAAGGCTGGACCGGGGTGCCCGGCCTCTACGCCGCCGGCGAGAGCAGCGGAGGCATCCACGGTGCGAGCAGACTGGCCGGCAATGGCGGCGGTGAAACGATCGCCATGGGCTGGCTGGTCGGGCGCGCTGTCGCCGGCCGCCGATCGAAGAAGCCGGTCGGAGCCGATTGGGAAGCCGTCCATCGCGACGCGCTGGCGCAGTTCCGCGGCGAGCCATGTGAAAGTCCCGCCGCCAGCGTTGACGAGATCAAGGCTGCCATCCGTTCGACTATGAGCGCCACCGCCGGCCTCTATCGGACGGCGGAAGGGCTGGAGGCTGGCATTACGCGGCTGGCGGAGCTCGAGCGTCTGGCCGCAGGGCTGCCGACGGACTCGCTGGAGGCGGCGCTGAACGCCCGGTCTTGTCGGAACATGGCCACGGTAGCCGCACTGATTTTGCGCGCGGCGCTCACCCGAACGGAAAGCCGCGGCGCACATCAGCGCCGTGACTACCCCCAGCGCGACGATGGCAATTGGCTGAAGCACCTCGGCTTCTGGCGTGACCGATCGGGCCGGATTCAAATGGAGCCGGTGGCTCTGCAATGACGACGATTTCTAATCAGGAGACTGCAATGCAGGACAAGCCCCTCAAGGGCATAAAGGTCGCGGATTTCACGCGACTTTTCGCGGGCCCCTTCTGCACCATCCTGCTGGCCGACCTCGGCGCGGACGTGATCAAGATTGAAGCGCCGGAGGGCGATCCGATCCGTCATCAGGGCCCGCCCTTCTACGACAAGGAGAGCATGAGCTTTCTGGCAGTGAACCGGAACAAGCGCTCCGTCGTGCTGAATGCAAAGGATCCGGCGCAACTCGCTCTGACACGGCGGCTTGCCGATCAGGCAGACGTCATCGTCGAGAATTTCCGGCCCGGAGTGATGGATCGCATGGGGCTTGGCTATGCCGAGCTGTCGGCGAAGAACCCGCGGCTCGTCTATGCTTCAATGTCCGGAATGGGCGCGACCGGGCCGCTGCGCGACAAGGGCGCCTTCGACCTGACCATCCAGGCAGAAGCCGGATTCATGAGCCTGACCGGCGAACCGGACGGCCAGCCGATCAAGCTCGGCACCTCGGTCTTCGACCTCGTGTGCGGGCAATATGCAATGGGCGCCATTATGACAGCCCTCTATCAGCGCGAGCGCACCGGCCAAGGCAGTCATATCGAGACCAGCTTGTTCGAGGGCTTGGTGAGCTTCCTGGTCGATGCCGGCCTCGAATGGCTGCTGATGGGCAATCTGCGCCCGAAATGGGGCTCCGAGCATGCCAGCAACGTGCCCTACAAGGCCTTCAAGGCCGCTGACGGCTGGATCATCATCGGCGCGGCGGTGCAGCGGCTCTATGAATCGCTGCTGAAGGTGCTGGGTCGCACTGATCTCCTGGCCGATGCTCGCTTCACCACCATGAAGGACCGGGTGACGAACCGCGTAGCGCTCTACGGCATCCTCGACGCCGAGGTGGCGAAATGGCCGGTGGCTGAACTCGCTGAAAAGCTCGATGCCGCCAATGTGCCCTGTGCGCCCGTGAACACCATGAAGGGGGTGTTCGAACATCCGCAGACACTGGCCCGTAATATGCTGGTGAAAGCCCGCAAGGCGGACGGCAGCGAAATGCCGATGATCGGGTCCGCCATGAAGTTCAACACTTTCGACATCACCGCCGACTGGCAGGCGCCGCCGGCACTCGGGGCGCACACCGACGAGGTGCTGGCCGATTGGATCGGGGCAGACGGCCTCAAGTCTGCACAGTAGGAGATCAGGAAATGCAGCAGGAGACTCAGCCGGCGGTGGAGATCGGCAGCCGCGTCGTCTTTACCAAGACGATCTCGGAATCCGACGTTTACCTCTATGCCGGACTGACGGGTGATTTCTCGCCCAATCATGTCGACGAGGTCTACATGAGCGCCGGGCGCTACGGCCGCCGCATCGCTCATGGCACGCTGATGATGGGCCTGATGTCGGCCGCTTCCGCCCGGCTTTACCTCGGCCGCACTGTTTCGCTGGGGTACGACCGCATCCGCTTCACGGGTCCAGTTTTCTTCGGCGATACCATTTCGACCAGCTACACTCTGACTCACATCGACAAGGAAAAGCGGCGCGCATACGCCGATGTCGAATGCGTCAATCAGGACGGGAAAACCGTCGCTATCGCCACTAATGTGCGGGCCTGGGTGGACTGACGATGAGTGACGAGAACATTCTGCTGGTCGAGGAGCGCGATCAGACTGCCATTCTGACCCTCAACCGGCCGGATGTGCAGAACGCCATTTCCAAGGCGCTGGCCGAACGGCTGGAGGCAACGCTCAGCGACATTGCCAAGCGGCGGGACATACGCGTGGTCATCATCACCGGGGCTGACGAGCGCGCCTTCTCCGCCGGCACCGATTTGAAGGAGCGTCGCGGACTGTCGGCAGACGGCAAGTGGGAGCAGGCTGGCGCGCTGCGTAAAGCGAACCATGCCATCTGGACGCTGCCGCAGCCGGTGATCGCCGCCATCCAAGGCTGGTGCCTGGGCGGCGGTTACGAGATCGCGCTGAATTGCGACCTCCGCATCGCGTCGAAAACAGCGGTATTCTCCTGGCCCGAAATGCAGCTTGGTGCATATCCGGGCGGCACGGCGGGTGTGATGTTTCCCCGTCTCGTGGGCCGTGCACGCGCAAAGGAGCTGTTTTTCACGGCGCGCAAGGTGAAGGCTGAAGAAGCGCTGGAGCTGGGCATCATCGAGAAGCTTACCGAGCCCGGACTGCACCTCGAAGTCGCGCTCTCGGTCGCGGCGGAGATCGCCGCCAACTCCAGCCCACTCGGCGCCGCAGCGGTGAAGCAGATGGTCAATCTCGGCAGCGACATGAGTCTCGGCGACGCGCACGCGCTGAACGATCTCCTGCGCCGGCCGTTGGAAGGGACAAAGGATTACGAGGAAGGCATCCGCGCTTTCTTCGAGAAGCGGCGCCCTGTCTGGCGCGGCGAGTAGCAGAAGCGGCAACGATTCAGCTAGATACTGTTTGCTATTGCATCGGGCAGGCGTGTTGCATTTGCCGCTTACGTATTTCGAGGAGGCTAATTGTCCGACATTCCCGAAATTGGCACGCTACAAAAGATCGATGCCGCGCCGCTTCACGAGCGTGTTTATCGGCAGATCCGCCGCGCGATCATGGCGGGGCTCTACTCACCTGGCCAGAGCTTCAATTACGGCCAAGTTGCCAAGGAGCTCGGCACCAGCATCATGCCGGTGCGCGAGGCGCTGAACAGGCTGGCGGCTGAGCGGGCAGTCGAGATTCTGCCAAAGCGTGGCGTGGTGATCCCAGCCATGACCCCGGAAAAATATAGGGAGCTCGGCCGTGTGCGGCTGAACCTCGAAGGCATGGCGGCGGAAATGGCTGCCCTTGCCATTACTGCTGAGACCCTGGACCTGCTGGACGGCATTGTCGCGGAGATGCTTGCAATGCGCGAGCAACCTGCGCGCTGGCAGGACTTCGTGCTGATGAACTATGAATTCCACTTCGCCGTCTATCGCGCAGGCGCGCCGCAGATACTGCTGCCGCTGATCGAGAGCTTGTGGCTCCAGTCCGGCCCCCTGCTCAACATCTACAAGGATGTCGGGATCATGAAGGCTACACGCCGCCACGACAACATCGTGGAGGCGCTAAGGCGCAAGGATCCCCGCGAGGCTCGCGCCGCCGTCGAAACAGACCTCATTGCCGGTTTCGACTACATCTCCAAAGCGCATGGCTGGTCGATCAATTTCAGCCCAGAATTGATCTAAGGACAGCAGTCTCCAGTGATATTCCGCATTTAGCAAATGGCCGCGCAGTGCAAGCCGGTCAGTTTCAAAACCGCGCGCATTACGTCGAAACGCCCCAAGCCAATCCCGCCCTCCCCCTTACTT
>JAEZHL010000376.1 GCA_023416575.1 Pseudomonadota bacterium | reverse complement strand
AAGTAATACTGGATGAACCGTTCCACCCGGCGGTAGCGATCATTTTCCTTGGCCCAATTGTAAACCGCGAGCACCACCGGAACGCCGATCGTCTCGACCTTCTCGCCGGGCTGGAAAAGATTTGGATAGTCCTCATGCCCAAGGGTCGAGGGCACGTAATAGTCGGCAAATTGATCCGTATATTCAACTTCCAGAAAATGCCCGACGTCCGGCCTGAGGTTCTGAAACAGATTGTTCGGTTTGCCGACCGTATGGAGGATTGCGGCAATCTCGCCCGTCTTCATCTTCTCGATGGCGATCGAGTTGTTGATGTAGACGGGGTTCACATTGATGCCGAGCCGCTCGAAGAGAATGGGGCCGGTGATCGTCGGGCCGGCGCCCTTGGTGTGGAACCCGACCGTTTTGCCTTCGAGATCCTGGAGCGACTTGATGTCGTGGCGCGCGAAAACGTGCAGCTCTCCAACGTACATCTGTGAAATGTAGTGGACGCGGCGGTCGACGTTGCTGGCTTTCCTGTTGCGCCTGAACTCGTCGAACACGTCGGCGTGGGTGATCGAAATGTCGATGCCCTTGAGATAAAGCAAATCGCCGAGGTTTTCCGCGGCGCCATATGTAATGACCGGCAGCACCCGCAGGTTGTCGCCATCGTCCAGGGCCTTGGCAAGCTCGGCAGCGAAGCGGACGAACGTGCCCTCGAGCAGACCGCCGGCGATGCCTACGGTCCAGGCATTAGTCGTCGCTGCGATTCCTGCTTCACCTGCTGATGCGGCAGTCGGAGCCCCTCTTTGTCGAGACGAGTCGGACTGCTGGGACGACGCAGGCCCTGTCGCGAGCGGCACAAGTGCAATCGCTCCCATAACCCAAGCAAGCAGTGCACGCACGGATCTGCCTCCCCCATCAAGTATCTGGCGCAGCCGGCATAAAGAGGGCTGAATTAGGCTATATTATAGCAGATGACTGATGAGTGTGAACCCAAATGCGCAGCCGCGGGCTACGGATTGCGCGCTGCGTGGCGGTGGCGCGCCACACATACGATATCGGAAAATTCGTGATCGTAGCAGTGATGAGCCGACGGTTGCCGGAGGGTGTCAGGCGCGCACCTTCACCGCTCGTCCATATATTCCCGGACCTTGCGTTCTTCCCATCGGGAAATGAATTTCGGCGTGCTGCCGAAGACCGCAAAGGCGTGGGCCGCCACGCCGATTCCCCAGCCGAGGAAAACCCATTGCACCCACCAACCTCCGGTCGACGTCGCGTTGACGACGAACAGCAGGAGAAGCACGGACGCAAAGATCGCAGCGTGGATGAAGAAACCTTTGATTTCAGCAACCCGCTCACGCGCCCGCTCGCGCTGCTGCTGCTCTGTCAGCTGATTGGGAGGATCACTTTCCATGGCTCACTCCTTCCCGGACGCTGGGGCCATCGCCATACGCGCTGCAGCCGGCTCAGTATGCTCCGGCTGCAGATCGTCACTCGGCCCCGATTAAACCGCTGACGTTCGGGATGGTTGCGATCCTACTTCAATAGCCGCCGATGCACAGATCGTAGCGGTTCCACCAGTATGGGCTACCGGTAGCATTGGCGCGGGCCCACAACCAGGCGCAGTCGCCATAGTAGTAATAGTCGGGTTCGACGCGGTAATAGCGCCTGCCGTAGACTTCCGGGTACCCCCAATATCCCCGCTCGCGGAATTCTCCTCGCGGCCGCCCTTCGCGGAAGCCAGGTCCGCCGCCGCGAAATTCCCGACCGCCACCTTGGAATCCGCCGCGCGGGCCGCCACCGCCTATCGCTGGTCCGCCACCGCCATATCCGCCGCCACCAAATTCGCCGCCGCCGCGACCGCCTCCGCCGAATCCGCCGCCGCCATGGCCACCTCCGCCGAAATCGCCCCCACCGCGGCCACCTCCGCCAAAACCTCCGCCCCCGAAGCCGCCGCCTCCGCCATGGCCACCCCCGCCGCCACCGCCGCCGTGGCCACCACCTCCACCGTCGCGGACCAGCTGGACGGTGGTGCCGCTATCCAATTGTGGTGCCTGGGCCGCGTTCACGGCCGTCGATGCCAGCAGCGCGAGCGCCAGCCCGCCCACTGCTGGCGCGATTGTAGATTTCCATGCCGACATGGGTCGTTCCTTTCGAGTCGCTGTGCCTTTCGGCGTTTGGACTCGCGAACGCTCGTTTTAGGTTGTGGTTTCGCACACAGAACCGATATCTGGCGGCACAGAGGCGCACCCGGGAGAGGAAGAGGCAGCCGCCTATTCGGCGGCCTGAGGGCGTTGCGGAAAGATGGCTGGTGCGGGCTCGGCAGTGCCATGACCGGCCACTTCAGGAGTCTTGGCCTGCGCCGGCGGAGCTGGTGCCGCGTCGTCCTCGCTCGAGCCGACGAACCGGCTGAACAGCTGCCAGATCCCATGTCCGATCTCGTCCATCAGCACGAAAAACGCCGGTACGAAGACGAGCGACAGCACCGTGGATGAGATCAGGCCGCCGATGACGGCGATGGCCATCGGGGAGCGGAACTCGCCGCCGGAATCGAGCGCGAGCGCGGACGGCAGCATCCCGCCGCACATCGCGATGGTCGTCATGATGATGGGTCGCGCACGCTTGCGCCCCGCCTCGATGATCGCATCGCGGCGCGGCATGCCGGCCGCCATGGACTCGAGGGCGAAGTCGACGAGCATGATGGCGTTCTTGGTGACGATGCCCATCAGCATCAGGATGCCGATGACGACCGGCAGGCTGATCGGCTTCTGGGTCAGGATGAGCGCCGCGATCGCACCGCCGATGGACAGCGGCAGCGAAAACAGGATCGTGATCGGCTGCAGGAAACGGCCGAACAGGAGCACGAGGACGGCGTAGACCATCATGATGCCCGCGGCCATGGCGTTGCCGAAGCTGGTAAACACCTCGGCCATGATCTCGGCATCGCCAAACTGCTTCAGTTCGACGCCCGCCGGCAGGTTCTGCGCGGCCGGTAGCTTCATCACCGCTTCAACGGCTTCGCCGAGCGGCGTGTTGCCGACGAGATCGGCGCCGAGTGTGACGCGACGGGCGCGGTCATAGCGGTCGATCGAGGTCGGACCCTGGGCCGTTTCGAAATTCGCCACCGAGGACAGCGGCACGGAGCCGCCGGACGTCGTCGCGACGCGCAAGCCTTCGATGATCTGCGGATCGGTGCGCGCGTCCTCCTCGAGCTGGACGCGGATGGGGATCTGCCGGTCGCCGATCGTGAACTTCGCCAGCGCCGGTCCGACGTCGCCGATGGTGGCGATGCGCACGGCTTCCGCGATCGATTCCGTCGTGACGCCGACCATGCTCGCGCGCTCGCTGTCGGGGATGACGCGCAACTCCGGGCGGTCGAGCTCGGCCGTTGACACCGGCAGCGCGAGCTGCGGCAGACGCTTCATCTGGCTCGTGATCTCGGCGGCGACCTTGCTGACGGCCTCGCCGTCGCGGCCGGTGACGACCATCTGGAAGCTGCGTTGGCCGTTCTCCTGCAGGAACCAGTAGCGGATGTCCGGGATGCGCTCGATGTCGCGCGCGATCGCGGTCTGGACGGCGTTCTTGCTCTGCGCGCGCTGGGACTTCGGGACGAGCATGATGGTCAGCGTTGCCTTCCGCACCTCGTCGCCGGAGCCGAGGATACGGCCACCGTTGACGAAGACGCTCGTCACCTCGGGCCGCTCCGAGAGGCGATCGGTGAGAAGGTCAGTCAGGCGTTGCGTATCGCTCAGCTTGGTGCCGGGCGGCAGCTCCACCGCGAGCATGACGCGGCCGTTGTCCTCCTGCGGCAGGAAGCCGGAGGGCAGGAGTTGCATGCTGGCGATCGACCCGGCGAAGATGACGAGCCCGAGCAATACCGTGATGATGCGGTGGTGAACCGACCAGGCGACGAGCCGGCCATAGAACCTGAGAATCGGGCCTTCGTGGTCGGAGTGCTTGTCGTTCGCACGCATGAAGTAGGCGGCGAGCAATGGCGTTATGAGCCGTGCGACAAGCAGCGAGAAGAACACCGCGAAGGCGACGGTGAGGCCGAATTGGCGGAAGTACTGGCCCGCGATGCCACCCATGAAACTCACGGGCGCGAACACGGCGATGATCGAAGCCGTGATGGCGATCACGGCGAGGCCGATCTCGTCCGCCGCCTCCAGCGCCGCTTTATAGGGTGATTTCCCCATACGGATGTGGCGGACGATGTTCTCGATCTCGACGATGGCATCGTCGACCAGGATGCCCGTCACGATCGTGATCGCGAGCAGGCTCACCATGTTGAGCGAGAAGCCCACCGCCTCCATGGCAAAGAATGTCGGAATGACGGAGAGGGGCAGGGCGATGGCAGCGATGACGGTGGCGCGCAGGTCGCGCAGGAAGACGAACACGACCAGGATCGCGAGCACCGCGCCCTCGAGCAGCGTCTTCATGGTAGAGTCATACACGCCGGCCGTGTACTCGACCGTGCTGTCGATCAGCTTCAGCTCGACATCGGGATAGAGCCGCTTGAGTTGTTCGACCTTCTCCGCGACGGCGTTGGCGACGGTGACGTCGCTCGCGCCCTTGCTGCGCGTGATGGCGAACGCGACGATCGGCTCGCCGTCGAGCTCGGCGTACGTGCGGGGCTCGGCGGACGTGTCGGAGACATCGCCGAGCGCGTCGAGGCGGACATTGCGCCCGCCCGGCAGCGCGATCATGGTCTCGGCGAGATCCTGCACGGTCTCCTTGCCGGCGAGCGTGCGGATGGCCTGCTCGCGCCCGCCGATCTCACCGCGGCCGCCGGCCATGTCGACGTTGGTCGCCCGAACCTGCCGGTTGACTTCGCCCGCGGTGATGCCGAGCGCCACCAGCCGATCCGGATCGAGGGAGATCCGGATCTCCCGCTCCACACCGCCCGCGCGCTCGACCTTAGAGACGCCTTTGACGCTCTGCAGGGTGCGCGCGACCGTATCGTCGACGAACCAGGACAGCTCCTCCGGTGTCATTGACGGCGCGCGCGCGGCGTACGTGACGATCGGCAGGCCCTCGATGTCGAGGCGCTGCGTGATCGGCTCGTCGATCGTGCGCGGCAACTCAGAACGGATGCGCGCGACGGCATCCTTCACATCATTGACGGCCCGGTCCACGGGGGACTCGAGCTGAAATTCGACCATCGTCATCGAGCTGCCCTCGACGATGGTCGACGTAATGTGCTTCACGCCCGGCACGCCGGCGACGGCATCCTCGACGCGTTTGGTGACTTGCGTCTCGAGCTCGGACGGTGCGGCGCCCGACTGGGTGATGAGCACCTGGACGATGGGGATGTCGATGTTCGGAAAGCGCGTGATCGGGAGCTGCTGGAAGCTGAACAGTCCGAGCGCGATCAGCACCATGAACAGGACGAGCGAGGGCACAGGCCGCCTGATGGCCCAGGCCGAGACGTTGAGCCGGGCCATCACCGCACCTCGCTGACTGCGCCGGCTGGCTCGAAGACGGGCCGCACCTCGTCGCCGTCACGAAGAAATGTGCCTGAGCGGGCGATCACGACGTCGCCGGCCTTGAGCCCCTCGACGATCTCGACCATGCCGCGGGCCCGCAGCCCCGTCTTGACGGGATGGGACCTGATGCGCCGGTCCTCGCCCAGGATCTGGACGGTGGGGCCGTTGGCGCCATAGAGCACGGCACTGGCGGGAACCGCCAGTCCGCGGCCGTTCGCCGTCTCGATCGTGCCGCGGCCGAAGCCGCCGATCCGCAGTCCCTCGCTGGTCTTGAGGGAGATCTGCACGCGTCCGAGGCGGGTGGCCCTGTCGATTTCGGGCGAAACGAGCCTGACCTCGCCCATGACCTCGCCGAGGCCGGCAATGGTCACGACGGCGGGTTGGCCGGGCTTGATGCGGGCGAGCTGAGCCTCTGGGACCTCGGCATCGAGCTCGACCTCGCCGCGCGCGATCATGCGGAACATGGCATTGCCGGCGCCGGTCGCGAGGGAGCCGACGCGGACGTTTTTTCGGCTGATGAGACCGTCGGCCGGCGCCTTGACCTCGGTATTGGCCCGCCGCCATTCGAGCTCGCGCCGCTGCGCCTCGAGATGCCGACGTTCAGCCTCGGCCACCTTCAGGCCGTCCCTGGCCGCGATCTCTGCGGCTTCCGTCGTCCGTGCCGCCGCTTCCCGCTGGTCGAAGATGCTTTCCGAGATATGGCCCGACTGCCGGAGCGGCTTGGCGCGCTCGAGGGCATTGCGGGCCTCTTTGAGCGATGCCTCGGCCTGGATGATCGTGCTGCGCGCCTGTGCAATTGCGGCATCCGCCTTCGCCAGCAGCGCCGAGTTCTGCGCCAGCTGGGCATCGAGCGAGGCCTGCTCGAGGACGGCGAGCACCTGGCCCTTGCGGACGCGGTCACCCTCGTCGACCCGCACCTCGGTGACGCGCAGCCCTTCCACCTCCGGGGCGACCAGGATTTCATCGCGCGGCACCAGGGTGCCCGTCACCATCACTGTCTCTACGAAGTCGGTCGGCACCACCTTGAGGACGCTGGCCGCCGGTGGCACGGGTTCGGCGAGCTTTTCGGCCGATTGCGCCGGCTGGGCCACGGGTGTCGTGAAGCCTTCGGGTAGAGGAATATGGCCCGTCGCCATGAGGCCGGCCGCTATGGCGATCCCCGCGATCACAATGAGGAGTGCGCGATTCATGATCTCAGCTCCCGCCCCTTGTTCGATATTAGGTCAGCGCGTCTTCTGTCGTGACCGGCTCAGTGCTGCCGGTGCTGCTT
>JAEZHL010000322.1 GCA_023416575.1 Pseudomonadota bacterium | reverse complement strand
CTCGTCTGCTGCTCGTTCACCTACGTGACGGCGCAGATCTACGCGACCGGCATCATTGCTTCACGCTTCCTGGGAATGGACTTCACCGTCGCCGTCTATGTCGGCCTGGTCGGAATCCTGCTCTGCTCGATGCTCGGTGGTATGAAGGCCGTGACCTGGACGCAGGTCGCACAGTACATCGTGCTGATCGTCGCGTACTTGACCCCGGTAATCATCCTCTCGACGCAGAAGTATGGAATCCCGCTGCCGCAGCTGACGTATGGCCACGCGCTCAGCGACATCGCGGCCCTTGAGCAGGGGATGATCCAGAACAATCTGGCGACAGCGCAAGCGTTGAAGCCACACATTCAACCGTTTACGACCTACTCGCCGCTGAACTACTTCGCGCTCATCCTCTGCCTGATGGTCGGCACGGCGTCGCTGCCGCACATCCTGATGCGCTACTTCACCACGCCGTCCGTGCGTGAAGCACGTAAGTCGGTGGCATGGTCGCTGTTCTTCATCTTCCTGCTGTACTTCACGGCTCCGGCCTATGCGGCGTTCTCGAAGCTCGAGGTGTACTCGACCATCATCGGTCGCGATCTCGACGCCGTGAGGCCCTGGATCTTCACGTACGGGCAGCTCGGTCTAGTGAAGATCTGCGGCGCCAACGCGGTCAGCATCGATGCCATCAAGGCAGCGTGCAGTCAGGTCGCAGGGCACCCCGGCGTCATCCGTCTGCAGGACTTCAGCATCGATACGGACGTGATCGTGCTCTCCACGCCGGAGATCGCGGGCATGCCGTACGTGATCGCGGGCCTCGTTGCCGCCGGCGGTCTTGCTGCCGCGCTCTCGACGGCCGACGGGCTGCTGCTCGCCATTGCCAACGCGCTGTCGCACGACATCTACTACAAGATGATCGACCGCAACGCGCCGACAGCTCGCCGTCTGATCGTGGCCCGGATCCTGCTCGTGGCAGTCGCCGTGCTCGCGGCTTATACGGCGTCGACGAGACCAGCCGACATCTTATCGATGGTGGCATGGGCGTTCTCGCTCGCCGCAGCAGGCCTCTTCCCAGCACTCACCCTGGGCATCTGGTGGAAGCGTGCGAACACCGCCGGCTGTATTGCCGGCATGGTGCTCGGCTTCGGCCTGTGCGTCTTCTACCTGGTCGTGACGCGCTACTTCCCGGGCATCGGCGTCGAGTACTTCGGCATGAGCTCGCTCCTGAACGCCAGGACGGGTGCCCCGCTGGTTGACGTGGCAGCCGTGTTCGCAAAGGACCCCGTGCTGGCCATGCAGAGCTGGGCCCCCGGTAGCCACCCGCTAGCCTCGAAGGTCGGCTGGTTCAACGTCAACAACATCTCGGCGGCGCTGTTCGGACTGCCCGTCGGCTTCGCGTCGATCTGGATCGTCTCGCTCCTGACTGCGCCTCCATCTAAGGAGATTCAGGATATGGTCGATGCCACGCGGCGCCCGCGCGGTGAGACCATCATCCGCGACAAGGCTGATACGGCGTTGGCCCACTAAGGGCAGTCGGACAAACGACAATACCAGGAGGGCGGGGCCTTGCGCCCCGCCCTTCGTTTCTGCGAATGTCATCCCTGGAAATCAAAGCCGGACAGCACGATGGCCGTTGGCGAGAGCTTCTTCAGTCACTGGTATTTCCATATTCCGAATCTGGTCATGGCCGCGCTGATGTACACGCTGATCGGGCGCTACCTGCTGACTCTGTTCTTCCGCAAAAAGCAGGATGCGGTCATTCTGCGCGTGTTCCAATCAGTCACGGACCCATTGCTCAAAGCCGTCCGGGTGATCACGCCGGCCGTTGTCCCCAATGGCCTCGTGCTGGTGTTCGCAATCGCCTGGCTGATGGCGGCACGCATGTTCTGGTTTCTCACTTGCGTAGCCGGCGGCATGAACCCGGCCGTGGGGGCGTGAAGACAATGGTGCAAGCGGACAATCGGGAAGAGCTGCTGAGGCAGGACGTGCTGCTGGTCGCGACGGCTGCAGCATCGCTGATCAACGGGATGCAATTCTCACCCTATTTCGACCCTGCCTTCATTCTGCTGAAGCCCTTTATCGCGGGGACCCTGTTCTCGACTCCGCTGGTCCTCTTCTACATCACCTCGATCTTCGTTTCGCTGATGACGCTCCTGATCGCCGGGATTCCTGCAGCGCTCTATGAGCGCTTTCGCGGGATCGGCGAGAGCAGTGCCATATCGCTCGGCATCTGGCTCGTTTGCACGCTTCTGCTCGCAGCCCCTTCGCTGCTTGCGCTGGCAGGCGGCGGCTAGCGCTGCGCTTTCACCAAGGCCGCGATCAAATTCCCGCGCAGGTGCGCGGGAAGCCTTGCGTCATAGCGCCTGCGGAACCAGACTAAAGTCGCAATCGTCTCGAGTGAGGGTCAACGCCCGCAACACGAGAGCGCGACAATGATGGAAAAGATCGACGAGCTCGCACATGCTTCCGTAGCGCGGGGGTGCGGCTTCGCCATGCTGGCCATTGCCACCTTCATGGTCGGACTTTCCGGAGAGTTCGCCACGGCACTACGTGCCGGCGGCTTCGCCTGCCTCCTGATGTGCCTCGTCCTGCTCGCGATGGGCTGGCGCGCGCAGGCAACCCCGTACAAGCAGACCGAGCTTTGGGTGATGCTGGAGCCGATGGAGCGTCCGCAAGCGTCCATTGCCCAGAGTATCATCAGCACTGCGCGACGCGAGGCACTCCTCGACTTTGCCCTCCGCTCCGCATGGCTGGCGGCGGCGCTGCTGATACTGGCCGTGCTCTGGGGCTTCCTGCCAAACCAAAACTCGCTCTAATTTCCGTCAGACGACGCAATTAACCCAAAATCGCTGAACGTCGGCCTAAGGTCGCGAAACAGCGCCAATTTCCGGCAGCCTAATTGCGGCCACAACTGACATTTACGCCTTCCCCGCCCAAGGGGGAGATTGCTCACCCGCGCGGCTCGCCCGAGCCGTTACTCCTCCTGCAGATCCGCCTCGCATGACGCGGGCCGGAACTGCGTCAGCGCATGACGCGGATCTTGTGTCGTCCGACGATGCCGCGCGTTGATCCGGCGTAATCATCAACACTGGCATAAGTTATTTCAACCTAAGCCCGAAGCATGTCCTACTAGCATCTATCGGTTGCGCATCGGCTCGTTCCGGGCAGGGTGAACCCATCCCGCCGACGATGGCCTGCGCCTGCCGATCAGACGGACCACGGGCTGTCAGGGGGACACCTCGTATGACTGTTGTGAGTTTGAATGGCGGCTTCGTGCGCGAGGCCAGGGCAGAGCCGCGCGCCGTCGTCGGCAAGTTCCTGACCATGCTGACATTGGGAACGGCCATTGTGGTCTGCGCATCTGGCAAATCTCGGGCCGACAGCGGCAGGGAATGGATCGAGGCCACCTTCAAGTCGAGTCCAGTCAAGGCGGGCTCAAAGCGGGAATTCGCCAAGCCGCGCAAGCTCGGCGCGTATATGCCAGCCGCGGAGCGTCCGCAGCGCCGACGGTCAAAGAATGTGCGCCTGGCAAGTCTCGGCCCGATAACCACCGCGCCTGAGCCCAGCGCACCCTCGGGCAACGTCTCCGGCGGTCGCGGAAACATTCAGTGGGTTGCGAACGCGAACTGCCTTGCTCCGAGCCTACGTGCGGTCATCGCCGATGTCGCGGCTCAGTTTGGCAAGGTGCGCGTGTCCTCGACGTGCCGCAGCCACAAACACAACCGGCGTGTCGGTGGCGCCCGCAGATCCTACCATCTCTCTGGAAGCGCCGCCGATTTCCGCGTGTTCGGCAATGTCAAAGCAGCGTTCGTCTATCTGCGCAGCGCCGTTGGTGGACTGAAACACTACGGGGGCGGACTATTCCACGTCGATACCGGGCCACGGCGACCGATGTAGCGGCCAGCACATAATCCCAGCGTCGGCACGCTCACGAGCTTCTGCCGGCGCGTTTACACCGACAGCGCCGTTCGTGCCTTCCGCACGGATGATGCTGTCGTTTTTTCGTCGAGTTGGCCTGCTTCCCTCAACGCTCGACGGTGATGCTCGGCGCGGACAATGGTCCGCGGAAAACGAGCACATCATTGGGAATATTCGCTTTCGCCGCCTCTGGCACGGCGTCGAGCAGCAGCCGCATGTCCATCTGCCGCGATGGCAGGCTGACCGTGCCGATAGCTCGGAGAAGACTGCTACCCGCGGTGGCCTCAACGAGCTCGCTCGCGACGATTCCCTTGTCGACTCTGAGCTTAGCCTCGAGGCCATCGACCGATGTCTGACCGCGCGTTACTGCCTCCCAGCCCTCCAGCTTGCCCTTCTGCGCCGCATCGAGCAGCGACTTGACGTCGATTCCGATCTTGCCGCCTTCCTGCAGACTGAAGGCGACCTTTCCTTTAAGCGCATTCATCAGCTCAGGGATAGAATCGCCAGCAGAGGTGATATCCACCGTGATGGTCGACAGGCCCTGAAGGGCACTGTGCCCGAGCAGCGCGGTGGTGGCGCGCGACGCGTCGATGTCCTCCAGTCGCCCACGTATGGCAAGTTGCGGCTGGTCAGTTCCGAAATCCGCAGTGACCTGACCGCTGGCACGGCCGCCATCGACGCTGATTTCGACGACGTCTGCGAGCAGGCGGCCCTTTTTCAGCGAGAGAGAGGCGGCGAAGCGGCCAAATTCCATGCTGCCTGCCCGGAGATCCCCCGCCGACAGCCGAATGTCTGCATCCAGAAGCCGTCCGATTGGCGCGGCAAGACTGCCATCCTCCGACAGCGCCCACGCAAGAAATGCAGCGACGTGGCCATCAGGCTTGCTGTGCACATAGGGCGACAGGTCGAGCGACTTGAGCGCCAGCGTGCCCGTCAAGGCAGGACGCGGCCCGGCGAAACTGAGCGCGAGCGTGCCCGTGGCCGCGTTGCCGTCCATCTTGAAGGCCGCCCGGTCGAAGGAGATCACCTGGCCTTGCCACTCGAACTCACCCTTGATGCTGGCATCGCGCAGACCGGCACCCAGCGGCCATGAAGCGCCGAGCCAGCGCGCCGTCTGGCGCACATTGGCCATGGCCAAGTCCATCCGGCCCTGAAGGTGCAGCGCCTCCGACGCGCCGACCCTGCCATCGAAGGCGATGTCCAGGAGCGGCGATTTGAGCCGCAACTTCATTGGCACGCGTGAACCGGACCCCAAGTCGAAAGCAGCTGGCGTTGCCAGATCGAATGCAACAGTCTGACCACGGAACGTACCGCTACCCCGGACGATGATCCCCGTCCGGCGATTGGTCATGATCTCGCCGGTGACGCCGGTCAGCGTTTCGAGGCGGCCATCGGGGAGTGCCAGCCTCACAGTGCTCCGGCGAATGGCCAGAGCCTCGAAATTCAGCGCTTTGACGGCCTCCAGCAGGGGCGCAGCCGGGCCAACCTGCGCCTCCCCTTCGACCGGCTCGCTGCCGGCCACCTGGAAGACGCCGTCGTCGATGACCAGTTTTGCCGATCCATCCCGAGGCAGGGTGTCGCTGTCGTCGGCCACGCGCTTCCCTGAGGCATGATCGACGGCGATGGTTCCCCGCTCGAGCCGGATACGCAGCGCCGGAACGAGGTCGACAGGTGCGGAAATCTCATGGCCGCCGCGGGCAGCAGCGTGAACTGCGACATTCGACAACTTGAACTCGTTCGCGTCGAAGTCGAAATCGAAGACCAATGGTGCCGACAGGCCGAAAGCGATGCATGGGAGAACAAAAGCTGCGGCGGCCACGAGCCTGCCGGGCCTAATGTTCTGCATTTGCGGGGCTCCCTTCGTCGTGAGCGACGAATGTCTCGGTCATATCGAGGCGGCGAACGCGGAAACCAGTCGCAAGCGAACGTGTCCTGTCGTCATCAGCCCGAAGACTTCATAATAGTCCCGGTTGGTGTAGGCAAGAGAGTGCTTGCAGTGTATCCGCGGGGAAGCGAATCAGCTCGTCCGCCGGGAATCGTTCATATACGCTCGCCGCTCGAGTTGCCAGGGCACGTGCTTTACGGAGGAAACATGATGAACCAGCCTCTCTGGTCCCCAAGCGATGCGCGCCAGGCGGCGACGAACATGGCGGCATTCATGCAATGGGCCGGAGCAGGCTCCGGACGGGTGCTGAGGAGCTACCGCGAGCTGCATGCCGCGTCGGTCGCAGATCCGGGCTGGTTCTGGAGCGCGCTGTGGGACTACAGCGGCGTGGTCGGTGACAAGGGCGCCGCACCCTACCTCGTCGAGGGCGATCGCATGCCGGGGGCACGCTTCTTCCCTGAAGCGAAGCTCAATTTCACCGAAAACATCATGAAAGCGCTCCCTCAGGGCGATGCGCTGGTCTTCCGAGGCGAGGACAAGGTCAAGCGCCGGATGACCGGCACCGAGCTGAAGGTCGGAGCGGCACAAGTGCAGGCCATGCTGCGCGAGGCTGGCGTCGTTGCGGGCGACAGAGTGGCCGCGATCCTCCCCAACATGCCCGAGGCGATCGTCGCGGTTCTCGGCGCGGCCGCGGAAGGCGCGGTCTGGTCCTCCTGCTCGCCGGATTTCGGCGTTCAAGGCGTTCTCGACCGCTTCGGTCAGATCGAGCCGAAGGTGTTGATCGCCTGCGATGGCTATTACTACGCAGGCAAGACGATCGACTTGTCGGACCGGCTGGCGCAGATCGCAGCCAAACTACCCAGTGTGCAGAAGGTCGTGGTCGTCCCCTATATCGGCCAGGCGAACGCGGTCGTGCAGGGGCTCAACATGAGCCTCGTCCGCCAGGGGCGTGTGGCTCAGACCTGGAGCGAGGCGGTTCAGTCCCGCGATGTCACGGAACTGGAATTCAAGCGGTTCGCGTTCTCGCACCCGCTCTACATCCTCTTCTCGTCCGGCACGACGGGTGTGCCGAAGTGCATCGTGCACTCCGCGGGCGGCACGCTGCTGAAGCACATCTCCGAGCAGCTTCTCCACACGGACATCAAGCCCGACGACCGTGTGTTCTACTTCACCACGCTGGGCTGGATGATGTGGAACTGGCTCGTCACGTGCCTCGGCTCCGGCGCGACGCTGCTGCTTTACGACGGCTCGCCGTTCCATCCTTCGGGTAACGTGCTTTGGGATTATGCGGCGGAGGAGCGCTGCACGCACTTCGGCACGTCGGCCAAATACATCGACGCACTGAAGAAGGCGGGTGTCGAGCCGTATACGTCGCATGATCTGAGTTCGCTCCGCGCAGTGCTGTCGACCGGCTCGCCATTGGCGCCGGAGAGCTTCAACTACCTCTATGACGACGTGAAGCCGGACGTACACCTCGCATCCATTTCCGGTGGCACAGATATCGTCGGCTGTTTCGTGCTCGGCCTGCCCACGGAGCCGGTCTGGCGCGGCGAAATCCAGGGACCGGGCCTCGGCATGGCGGTCGATGTCTTCGACGATCAGGGTCGTCCGGTCAGCAGCGGCAAGGGCGAGCTGGTTTGCACACGTCCCTTCCCCTCGATGCCGATCGGGTTCTGGAACGATCCCGATGGCAAGAAGTACGCCGGCGCCTATTTCTCACGTTTCGAGAATGTCTGGCATCACGGCGATTTCGCCGAATGGACTCCGCACGGTGGCATCATCATCCACGGCCGCTCGGATGCGACCCTCAATCCTGGCGGCGTCCGCATCGGTACGGCCGAGATCTATCGTCAGGTCGAGACGCTGCCCGAAGTGCAGGAATCTATCGTCATCGGCCAGGACTGGGACGGCGATGTGCGCGTCGTGCTGTTCGTCGTGCTGAAAGGGGGAGCGTCGCTCGACGCCGCGCTGGTCGAGAGGATCAAATCGCAGATCCGGGCCGGCGCCAGCCCGCGCCATGTGCCGGCGAAGATCGTGCAGGTTGCCGATATCCCGCGCACCAAATCCGGCAAGATCACGGAGCTCGCCGTGCGGGACATCGTTCACGGCCGCGAGGTGAAGAACAAGGAGGCGCTGGCCAATCCGGAGGCGCTCGAACTGTTCCGCGGCTTGCCCGAGCTTCAGACGTGAGCAGGTCCGAGCGCTTCACCCCGTTCCGGCGCATGTAATCCCGGTATCCGCGTCATCGCGCGGCGACCGGGAGCTCGCCCATGTGGTGAGGCGCTCGCAGTGTCCCAGTCAGTGACCGCTGCCACTTCCGGCGCGGCCTCCGGCAACCGCGCGATGCAGCAGTAGCGCCGGAATCAGACCGATTGCGACGATCATCAGCGCGCCGGGCGCCGCGTGCTCGAACTGCTCCAGCGCCGCGTAGTTATAGACCTGCGTCGCCAGCGTCTCGAAGTTGAAGGGGCGCAGCAGCAGCGTCGCCGGCAGCTCCTTCATCGAGTCGACGAAAACGAGCAACCCGCCAGCGCCCAGCGCCGGCAGAAGCAGCGGCATGTGTACACGCCACAGCGCGGAAAGCGAGCTCTGGCCCAGCGTGCGCGCGGCCGCGTCGAGATTGGGTGAGATGCGTTGCAAGCCGGCTTCGACGGAGCCGAGCGAAACCGCCAGGAAGCGGATGGTATAGGCGATCACCAGCGCGACGACCGAGCCCGACAGCATCAGCCCCGTGGATACGCCGAACACCTCGCGGGCGGCTGCATCGACCGCGTTGTCGAACCGCGCCAGCGGAATGAGGAGCCCCAGCGCCAGCACCGTGCCGGGCACCGCGTATCCGAGGCCCGCCATCTGCACCGCAGGCCGTGTGAACCCGTTCGATGCCACGCGTTGCGCGTAGGCCAGCAGCAAAGCACACGATACGGCCAGCACGGCCGCTGTCGCCGCGAGCAGCATGCTGTGGCCCGCCGTTCTCCAGAACCCGGCCGCCAGCGCCTCGGGTGCAAACTGCAATGCCGGCTGGATGAGCACGCCAAAGGGCACCAGGAACCCGAGCACGAATGGCAATGCACAGATGGCGGCCGCCAGATATCCGCGCCAGCCCTCCACGTCCGAGAACGGGATCGAGCGATAGCGCCCCGTCGTGTGATGGAACCGGCCGCGGCCGCGCGCGAAACGTTCGGCTGCGAACAACAGGCCGACCAGCAAGAGCATGACCGTCGCCAGCTGTGCGGCACCGCCGAGGTTCGACCGCTGCAACCAGGTCGTGTAGACGCTGACGGTGAGGGTCTCGATCCCGAGGTATTGCACCGCGCCGAGGTCATTGAGGCACTCCATGAGCGCCAGCGCCACGCCGGCCGCCAGTGCCGGACGGGCGAGCGGCAGGGCGACCGACCAGAAGGTGCCGAGCGCCGAGCACCCCAGGGTACGCGCCACCTCCAGCACACAGACCGATTGTTGAACGAAGCTCGCCCGCGCCGTCAGGTAGACATACGGGTAGAGAACCAGAGACAGGACGAAGATGCCGCCCCACAGCGAGCGGATCTCGGGAAACCAGTAGGCAGAGGCTGTGGTCCAGCCGAAGCTCGCTCTCAGCCAGCTCTGCACGGGACCTGCGAAGTCGAGCAGGTCACCATAGCAGTAGGCGACGATATACGTCGGCATGGCCAGCGGGATCACCAGCAGCCGGTCGATCAACGCGCGGCCGGGAAAGCGATACATTGTGACGAACCACGCCGTTGCCGTCCCGATCGCCAGCGTCAGAGCGCCAACCCCGGCCATGAGCAGCATCGTTTCCTGCAGCGATCGCGGCAGCACGGTGCTGACCAGATGTGGCCAGATGTTCTCCGTCGGTGTCAGCGCCAGGATGCCGATCGTGGCGATCGGAAGCACCATGATGGCGAACACCAGCGCCACGGCCGCTGTCCAGGCCGGCGACGAGCGCCGCCGTGCACGCCAGTTTGCGATGGCGCGGGGCACACCGGTCATGCCGCGCACGATGTCCTGCAATGAGGGCGGGCGCAGCGCTGTTGATGGTCGTTCCTGCATGGGTCCGGGACCATCAAGCAGGTTTAGGCGCGGGTCAAGCTCGCCCAGTGCCGCCGGGTAAGCCGCGGACCTGCCGGCGAGCGCTCAGGCCGGTCCAGTCTCTACGATCCGGTCGGCCGGGAAGGTGATCGATATCCGTGTCCCCTGCCCCGGTGCGCTGCTGATGTCGAGCCGCGCGTCGCTCGCCTCCGCCAGCCTTTTCACGAGCGGCAAGCCGTACCCGCGCCTGCGGCCTGATCTGGCTGATGCCGGTGCCCCCGCCCGAACGCGCGCGAGTTGCTCCGGAGCCATGCCGGCGCCGGTGTCATTGACCGACAGCACAAGTCCGCCGTCGCGCGCGCGCCGTGTCGCAATGGTCACCATACCGCCGGCGGGCGTAGCTTTCAGCGCGTTGGAGATGAGGTTCAGCAAGATCTGCATGAGGCTGCGCCGCTCGATCGCAAGGTGCAGCCGGCCGGGCCCAAGGTCCGCCAAGAGCCGTACCGAGGCCTTCTCTGCCAGCTCCCGCAGCGCCGACAGACAGCGCGTCACGGTTGCATCGACGTCGGTCTCGGCGAGCTCCGGAGTTGCATTGCCCCCCTCTTCCAGCATCGCACCGATCACACTCAGCGCATGGCCCGCGCTGTCGTAGATGTCATTGGCGTAGGCGAGATAGCGCACATTGCCCATCGGCCCGAAGCGCTCCTGCTTCATGACCTCGGCCAGTGCCACAATGGCGCTGAGCGGGGTGCGCAGCTCATGAGCGAGCGTTGCGCGTCCTTGATCGTCCGCGACGGCTGGGCTGATCTGCTGCTCCATAGGGCCGGATGCCGTCCCGCCTTCCGCAATCACAAGGACACAGGCTTCCGGGCCGGCGAGCACCCGGCAGCGGCATGTCAGGCGAACGAGGCCCGGTGAGGTCGTCCAGATCGACAGTGACACCCGCTCTTCGGCACCCGCTGGCCTGTCCGACGCGAGTTGGCTCAGCACAGCGAGCGCAGGCATCGCGCGATCGAGCCCCGCGCCCGGTCGCCACGCACCGTTCCAGGCCGCGCATCCGGCTCGGCTCGCAGCCATGATACGCGATCGAGCGAGGTCGATGATCCAGGCCGCCTCGGGCATCCGGCTGACTTCGACCTCAGCCTGTTGCAACAGGGAACTCACGTGTCGCGTCCTGGTGCTTGGGAACGTTCCGCCTTTGTACGCCAGCCCTCGCCAACCGTCCATGCCACGTCCGCAATCATCCATACGGTCCAGCAGACACGTTGCACACGGCAGAAAACAAGTTCAGTGTGCTTGGACAATTGACCGCTAGCACAATCCGGAGGTGGCACATGCACGAGGCGCCGCAGATCGAGATCCCGGAGACGGTTCGGCAGATGGCCGAGCGCAACGTGGAGCAAGCGCGTTCGGCGTACAATCAGCTGATGGACATGGCGCGCCAGGTCCAGTCTCAGGTGAACCGGTCGTCCGGAGCCATGGCCCAGTCCGCCGCGGAGGTTCAGGCGCGCGCGCTCAAGTTCGCCGAGCAGAACATGGAGGCCGGCTTCCAATGCGCCGCCGAGCTGGCCCGCGCCCGCGATCTCAAGGAGTACCTGGAGATCCAGAGCCGGCATGCACAAAGGCAGATGCAGACCTACACCTCCCAGGCTCAAGAGCTCGGCCGGATGTTAAGCGAGTTGGCCCAAAGGTCGCAGCCCCGGCCCTGAACAGCTGAGGATGATGAGGCGCAAGCGCACCCCGCGGAGCGGCATCCTTGGCTTTGCTGCCCGGTTGGCGTATTTTCGACTTGACGGAAGCGCCCTACTTCCGCTTCTAACGGGGCGCGTCAGCGAGTGCCGCCTTAGCTCAGTTGGTTAGAGCACCAGATTGTGGATCTGGGGGTCCCCCGTTCGAGCCGGGGAGGCGGTACCAAATTTCTCTAGGTTTCTCAGGCGCTTAGCTCCTTCTTAAAAAAGTCCAGGGTTTCGGGTGTGCCCAAAACTGTGCTCACCCGATCCGCGAACGGCACCAGATGGTCGACGTTGATGTGCGCATAGCGCTCAGCCATGGCAGCCGTCTTCCACCCCGCAAGCTGCTGCAAGGCCAAGGCGGCCTAGCTCAGTGTGCGTCGGCGTTGCCGACCTCCCCTCTCGACATCGTCAAAGCTTGCTCTAGCCGGAGCTGCGCCAAACACGATCCGAAAGCAGAATCGACCCACACGCCTGCCATTCCGCTTGCCGACATACGACAAAATGGTCCGACGGCAGCAGACAGCCGGTCTTCGCTTGAGATGTTCGCTTTTTGTGCCATAGTTCGCGCCGGCTGCTGATGGGGGCATCGGCGCCCGAAATGCGCACGTAAGCGCTAAGGGACGATGGCCCAGCGCTTGGCAACGCTGGACCTGAAATGCGGGGGGAGAGTCTGTGCAATCGTCACACAATTCGTTGGTCGGAATATGCCTTGGTGCGATGCTGTTGTTGGCGGCGCCAGGGTCCCCTGTGTACGGACAGAAGGCCGCGCCTGCAAAGTCATCGCAAGCGCAGCAACCCGCGGCTGCTCAGAATGATCAACCCGCTCCGCCTCAGAATGGCTGGCGCTCGAGCTGTGCCAGCGTCTCCCGAAGTGAGCCACTCGACTGCACGGTCGAGCAGCGGCTCGTGCTCGCGAATACCGGGCAACTCCTGGCCGCGGTGACCATCCGCATCGACGGCACAACGCGTCAGCCCGCGCTGATGGTGCAGTTGCCTCACGGCCTGTTCCTGCCTGACGGCATCAGCCTTCGCGTCGATGATGCCGAGGTGATGAAACTGGCCTTGCAGACCTGTGACGGCGCCGGCTGCTACGCAGGTGCATCCGCATCGAAAGAACTGATCAAGGCCATGTCGTCCGGATCACAGCTCAAAGTGCTCTTCAGAAATCTCTCGAAGGACGAGATCCAACTGGCGCTCCCCCTCGCAGGATTTTCAGACGCACTGGGTCGGGCGAAGTAGCGCGATCCGTGGCTGTGACAACGCGGCCATACTTAACAGTGTTAACCTTCCATAGAGGATAAGGGTCTATCGCTCCGTAGGCATCTCTTAAGATGGCTGCGAAGCCAAGTGAGTGCCAAGGTTGTGCCATCCGAGCGTGTAGGCCGCGCGCGTATGATTGGATACGAAGCCGACGCCGCTCTGAGCCGATGCGGTGACTTTCGAATCCAGGATGCCGATGTATCGGTCGGTCTCAAACCAAGCGTAGCCTCCGGTCAGCGCGTTCGACAAGGTGACCGGCCCGAAGTTGCCCTTCACCGTCACGCCGGCCTGGGCGCGCTGGGCCTTCGTGGACCGTGTTCGCGGCGACGGCGGCTCGGGCAATCAGATTGTGAAAGTGACGGCTGCCGAGGTGGCTAGCGCCGCTGCTCCTGGCCGGGATCGGCGTCGGCATCTGCCCGTCGGTCATTCCCTATGTCTGCCGATCTCCGACGTGTGCCAGTCGAGCGATGGCGCGCCTTCAAGGACCGGATAAGCGGCACTCAGCTGCCAGATCCGGTCCGTTTGGACCGGACGCGTCGTTGCCGCGTTGTCAGGTCGGCATGCTATCGCTGGACGCTTGACCGGCGGGCCTTCCGGGAGCGCCGACATGAATTATGGAATCAGCGTTTTATTCCGTGCCATTCCGCTGGCC
>JAEZHL010000103.1 GCA_023416575.1 Pseudomonadota bacterium | reverse complement strand
CAGCCATAGGACGTCGGATCGGCACCCGCCGCATCCATCAACAACGGCGCCACGACCGGCAGGAACAGGTGGAGCGAGGAGCCGCCGACGAGCGGCAGCAGCACCACGAGAAGTGGCGTGAGGAAGGACGGCATGGCGGGAGGGCAGGCTCCGGGTTGTGGAAGAACAGTGTTCCAGCTTCCATCCGATCGAGCAAGTGCCCGGGCTCACTCGGCGAGCGACCGATCACCCGCGCCACACACACACGATTGTGAACCTGCGGCTGAGCCGGAGAGTTGTAGGGAACAGCGTTGACGTCATCGGATGCCTCGAACGGGGATGATGCACCATGGTCAGAACCCCGACGCCTCAAATCGGCCGCCGCGCCGCTGTCGGCGGACTGGCAACGACGGCGGCGGCACTCACGCTGCCGAGACGAGGATTTGCCTTGGCTGCGACTCCGCTGGTACCGACGCCTGCCCAGTCCACAGGGCCGTTCTACCCTGTGGACTGGTCCGGCGACACGGACAACGATCTTGTCCGCGTGTATGGCGAACCCGCTGAGGCCCTCGGTCATGTCACGCATATCGCCGGCCGCGTGCTCGACGTGATGGGCGAGCCCATTTCCGGAGCCACCATCGAGATCTGGCAGTGCGACAACAGCGGTCGCTACCGCCACCCCGACGATCGCAACCGGGGAACCCGCGATGCCGGCTTCCAAGGGCGCGGCCGCGCCGTCACCGGCGCCGATGGGAGGTATGCCTTCCGCACCATACGGCCGGTACATTATCCGGGCCGGACGCCGCATATCCACTTCGCCATCACGGCCCCGGGATCCCAGCTCGTCACCCAGATGTACGTGGCAGGCGAGCCGCTGAACGAGACCGATTTCCTGCTGAACCGGATCCGCGACCCGCAGCAACGCGCAAGCGTGCTGGTCCGGCTCGAACCCGCCGACCGCATCGAGCAAGGCTCCCTCGCCGGCACGTTCGATATCGTCATGGGGTAGAGGGCGATTAACGAACAACTATAGACTGGGAATCGGGCCGATCGCCCCGGCCCAATCATTCCGAATCGCTATTCGCAACTCTCCCCATATCGCGGGGAACCGCGGTCACGCCCCCCTGTTCCCCTGTCGACAGCCGCCCATTCCGCTTGCGGCGGCGCCCGACTGCCCATATAGAACCGGCTTTGATGACCAGCCCTTCCCCAAACACCGAAGCCACCCATTTCTCCCACCGCCATCTGTTGACCTGTGAAGACCTGTCGGCAGGAGAAATCACCGCCCTTCTCGACCTCGCGGACAAGGCCGCCGAAATCAACCGGCAGGTCAACAAGAAGCGAGACGTCCTGAGGGGGCGCACCCTCATCAACCTGTTCTTCGAGGCGTCGACACGCACGCAGAGCTCGTTCGAGCTCGCTGGCAAGCGCCTCGGGGCCGACGTCATGAACATGAACGTCTCGACCTCCTCGGTGCAGAAGGGCGAGACGTTGATCGACACGGCGATGACGCTCAACGCCATGCGCCCGGACATCATCGTCGTCCGCCACCATGCGGCCGGCGCGGTGGAGCTCCTGGCGCAGAAGATCGACTGCTCGGTGATCAACGCGGGCGACGGCGCCCACCAGCACCCGACGCAGGCATTGTTCGATGCGCTCACCATCCGCCGCGCCAAGGGTCGCATCTCGGGGCTCACCGTCGCTATCTGCGGCGACATTCTGCATTCGCGGGTCGCACGCTCCAACGTCAACGTGCTGAACACCATGGGCGCGCGCGTGCGCCTCGTCGCGCCCTCGACGCTGCTGCCGGCCGAGCCCGAGCGCTTCGGCGCGGAGGTCTTCACAGACATGTGGAAGGGCCTCGAAGGCGCCGATATCGTCATGATGCTGAGGCTGCAGCGCGAGCGCATGCAGGGCTCGCTGGTGCCGTCGAGCCGCGAGTATTTCCACTTCTTCGGCCTCGATCAGGAGAAGCTCGCGCGCGCCAAGCCCGATGCTCTCATCATGCATCCAGGCCCCATGAACCGGGGCGTCGAGATCGCATCGACGATCGCGGACCACTCACGCAGCCTCATCCGCGAGCAGGTCGAAATGGGCGTCGCGGTCCGCATGGCCGTGCTCGAGGCGCTCGCCCGCAACCTACCCAACAGATGAGCCGGAAGATGCGTGCACCAACATCAACGCAGGAACCGGCCAAGTGCACCGTTCTCATCAACGCGCGCCTGATCGACCCTGCAACGAACCGCGACGAGCCGGGCGGCGTGCTCATCGTGGATAGCGTCATTGCCGACATCGGCGGTCATTTGCGGCGCAATGCGCCCGAGAGCGCCGAGGTCATCGACTGCAAGGGCCACGTCCTCGCCCCCGGCCTCATCGATATGCAGGTGTTCACCGGCGAGCCGGGCGCCGAGCATCGTGAGACGCTGAAAACGGCGAGCCATGCCGCGGCGGCCGGCGGTGTGACGACCATCGTCGTCATGCCCGATACCAACCCGGTGATCGACCAGGTCGCCCTCGTCGACTTCATTCAGCGCCGCGCCCGCGACAACGCCGTTGTCAACGTGCACACCATGGCCGCGCTGACGAAGGGGCTGGAGGGCCAGGAGATCACCGAGATCGGGCTCCTGAAACGCGCCGGCGCGATCGCCTTCTCGAACGGCAAGCAGAGCGTCGCCAATACGAAGGTGATGCGCAACGCGCTGCTGTACGCCAAGGACTTCGGCGCGCTGATCGTGCACCATACGGAGGATCCCTTCCTCACGGAGGGGACCGCCATGAACGCTGGGCCGATCGCGGCGCGGCTCGGCCTGCCGGGAGCCCCGAAGGCGGCGGAGATCATCGTGCTCGAGCGCGACATCCGCCTCGTCGAGATCACCGGCGGGCGTTATCACGCAGCGACGATCTCCTGCCGCGAGAGCCTCGATGTCGTGCGGGCGGCCAAGGCGCAGGGGCTGCCTGTGACGTGCGGGGTCTCGATCAATCACCTGACCCTCAACGAGAACGACATCGGCCCCTACCGCACGTTCTTCAAGGTCCGCCCCCCGCTGCGGGCCGAGGACGATCGCGCCGCGCTGGTACGCGCACTCGCCGCCGGCGACATCGACGTCATCGTCTCCAGCCACGATCCCCAGGATGCGGACGTCAAACGTCGTCCGTTCGTGGAGGCCGCCGACGGGGCTATCGGCCTCGAGACGCTGCTTGCCGCCGCGCTCCGGCTGCACCATGGCGAAGGCATTCCGCTGCCGATTCTGCTCAGGGCCATGACGATCGCCCCCGCGCGCCTGCTCGGGCTGCCATCGGGCCGCCTGGAAAAAGGCGCTCCGGCTGATCTCGTGCTGTTCGACCTTGGCCAACCCTGGGTCGTGGACCGCGAATTGCTGCGCGCGCGCTCGAAGAACACGCCGTTCGACGAGAGCAAGATGCAAGGGCGCATCCTGCGGACCATGGTTGCCGGCGAAACCGTGTACCGGTACCCTGAGTCGTCGGCCGACTGACGGCCGCAACGCTGCTCGTTGGTGGTCATCCGAATGACGATTGAAGGCGGAACGACAGGTTTGATGGTCGCGCTGGCCATCGGCTACGCGCTGGGCTCGATTCCATTCGGGTTGCTGCTGACGCGATTGGCGGGCCTTGGCGACATCCGCAATATCGGCTCGGGCAACATCGGCGCCACTAACGTGCTGCGGACCGGCCACAAGGGGCTGGCCGCCGCCACGCTCGTGCTCGATGCGCTGAAGGGGACGGCCGCGGTGCTGATCGGCGGTGCACTCGGTGGTCCGATGGCTGCCATGGCGGCCGGCCTCGGCGCATTCCTCGGCCACATCTTCCCGGTCTGGCTCGGCTTCAAGGGTGGCAAGGGTGTCGCTACCTACATCGGCATCCTCTTCGGCTTGTCCTGGCCGGCGGCGCTCGGGTTTTGCGCCGTCTGGCTCGCGGTCGCGGTGCTGAGCCGCTACTCCTCGCTGTCGGCGCTGGCTGCGAGTGTCGTCACGCCGCTCCTGCTGTGGGCGATGGGCGAGGGTCAGATCGCGCTGCTGGTCGCCGGTCTCAGCGCCCTGCTCTTCATCAAGCACCACGCAAACATTCAGCGCCTGATCTCGGGGACGGAGAGCAAGATCGGTGCAAAGGCATGACAATCCCGGACGCACCGCGCCCCCGCCCCTGCCGACAGCCCGTTTCGATACGGCCCAGCGCCTCGCCTGCCTGCGTCTGATTCGATCGGAAAACGTCGGGCCGGCCACCTTTCGGACCCTCATCAATCATTTCGGTGGCGCGCGGGCTGCCCTTGAAGCCCTGCCCGAGCTGTCGCAACGCGGCGGCCGGCGGCGCCCCATCCGTATCTGCCCGCAAACGGTTGCCGAGGCGGAGCTTGCGGCGGCCGAGCGCATCGGCGCCCGCCCCCTGTTCACGATCGAGCCCGGCTATCCGAAGGCGCTCGCCGTACTCGAGGGGGCGCCACCACTCATCTATGTAAAGGGTGATGACGCCCTCCTGTCCCGCCCCTCGGTCGGGCTCGTGGGCTCGCGGTCAGCATCCGCTGCCGGCCAGCAGATCGCACGCCAGCTCGCCACAGGGCTCGGGCAGGCCGGATATGTCGTCACCTCCGGACTTGCGCTCGGTATAGATACCGCCGCCCATCACGCTGCCCTCGACACAGGGACGGTCGCGGTGCTGGCAGGCGGCATCGATATCGTCTATCCGCCGCAAAATGCCGATCTCCACAGCGCCATCGGCGCGCGCGGCTGTCTCGTCAGCGAGCAGCCACCCGGGTTCAAACCGCGCGCCGTCGACTTCCCCCGCCGGAATCGGATCATCTCGGGCCTGTCACTCGGCGTCGTCGTCGTGGAGGCCGCCCGGCGCTCCGGATCGCTGATCACGGCCCGGCGCGCGGCGGATCAGGGTCGGGACGTGTTCGCGGTTCCCGGCCACCCGCTCGACCCGCGCGCCTGGGGCACCAACCAGTTGATCAAGGACGGCGCCACGCTGATCACCTGCGCCGAGGACGTGGTTGCCGCCCTGCAACCGTTCGGCACCCGGCGCGGCCACGACGCGTACGATGCCCCCTCCCTCAGCGAGCCCGACATGCCGCTCGACGAGGGGGCACCACAACCGCCGCCCGAAATCGTCCAGGACGACCGCTCCCGGATCAGTTCCGCGCTCGGGCCGGCGCCAGTTCATGTCGACGAGCTCGCCCGGGCGACGGGCCTGCCGATCCGTATCGTCCAGACCGTGCTATTGGAGCTGGCGCTCGCGGGCCGCCTGGAGCACCACGGCAGCCAGCTCGTTTCACTCGTCAACGCGCCGGACTGACATCACGCGGGCTCCAGCCAGCTCAGACCCCGTCGTTGCCGTTGCAGATCTGCCTCATGCTGCGCCAGCTCGAGGATGCCGGCCAACGTTGTACAGCCAGTCCGTCGCGCCAGGAGTTGTAGCTGCCCGATCATGTCGGCCAGATACTCGACCTGCTCCCGGCTCGTCCCGCCTATGGTGCTGATCTGCTGGCCGATCCTGCCCCGTTCTGCCCCCGACTCGACAAGCGTCAGCCTGCGCCTTCCTTCCATTTGCCCCTGTTCCATTCCTGGTACCAACCGAAGCCCCCCACTGCGTCGGCCGAGCCTGCCGACCGCTCGATGGCATTAATATGCATCAATGTAGGACATTATGCCAATAGGGTAGATTAAGCTGATTTGACTTCGTCTCGACCATCTCCCATCTTCCCCCACCTGTAGAGGGAAAACTGTTTCGATACGGCCCCGCGCAGCGCTGCTGCGGGCCGGCGAAGGGGCTCTGCAGTAGCAGCGGGACCCGGAAGGCTCATGAATATCGTCATTGTAGAATCGGCTGCGAAAGCCAAGACGATCAACAAGTACCTAGGCTCGGGATACAAGGTGATCCCGTCGTTCGGGCACGTGCGCGATCTGCCATCCAAGGACGGCTCGGTGGAGCCGGACCGCGACTTCGAGATGCACTGGGACCTCGATCCCAAGGCCGCGAAGATCATGAAAGAGATCGCCGACGCGGTAAAAAAGGCGGACAAGCTCATCCTCGCCACCGACCCTGATCGCGAGGGCGAGGCCATTTCCTGGCACATCCTGCAGGTGCTCGACCAGAAGCGGGCCCTGAAGAAGGGCGTGCCGGTCGAGCGGGTCACCTTCAATGCGGTGACAAAGCAGGCCGTGCTGGCGGCCATGAAGCAGCCGCGCAAGATCGACGCGCCGCTGGTCGAGGCCTATCTCGCCCGCCGTGCCCTCGACTATCTGGTCGGCTTCACGCTGTCGCCGGTGCTCTGGCGCAAGCTGCCGGGCGCCCGGTCGGCGGGACGCGTGCAATCGGTCGCGCTGCGGCTCGTGTGTGACCGCGAGGCCGAGATCGAGGCCTTCAAGTCCGAGGAATACTGGACGATCGAGGCGCTGCTCGCCACGACGAAGGGCGAGGAGGTGCGCGCGCGGCTTGCCGCCATCGACGGCCAGCTTCTCAAGAAGCTCGACATCAAAGACGGGACGAGCGCGCACGCTGTCAAGGCGGCTATCGAGAAGGGCAATTTCCGCGTCAGTCAGGTCGAGAAGAAGGCGGCAAAGCGCAATCCCTACCCGCCGTTCACGACCTCGACACTGCAGATGGATGCCTCGCGCAAGCTCGGCTTCTCCGCGAAGCAGACGATGAACATCGCCCAGCGGCTGTACGAGGGCGTCGACATCGGCGGCGAGACCGTCGGCCTTATCACCTACATGCGAACCGACGGCGTGCAGATCGTGCCCGAGGCCGTCGCCGAGATCCGCCGCGTTATCGAGGCCGAGTACGGCAAGCACTACACGCCGTTCGCCCGCGAGTACAAAACAAAGGCCAAGAACGCCCAGGAGGCGCACGAGGCGGTGCGTCCCACCGACCCGCGCCGCACACCGGACAGCGTCCGCCGCTACCTCGAGAAGGATCAGGCCGCCCTTTACGATCTGATCTGGAAGCGCACCGTTGCGAGCCAGATGGCCCCGGCGGACATCGAGCAGACGACGGCGCACATCGAGGTCCGCGGCCGCGACGGCAAGACCTATGGGCTTCGCGCGACCGGGTCCGTGATCCTGTTCGACGGCTTCCTGAAGCTTTACGAGGAAGGGCGCGACGACAAGTTGGCGGCGGCGCAGGGCAAGGCCGATCCTTCCGAGAGCGAGGACGATGCCGGCCGCCGCCTGCCGCCGCTGGCCGCTGGCGATCACCTGAAGGACAGGGAGATCGCGACCAACCAGCACTTCACGCAGCCGCCGCCGCGCTTCTCGGAAGCAACCCTGGTCAAGCGCATGGAGGAGCTCGGCATCGGCCGGCCTTCGACGTACGCCTCGACCCTCGCCGTGCTCGTCGAGCGCGGATACGTGCGCATGGACCGCAAGCGCCTCGTTCCGGAGGACAAGGGCCGGCTCGTCATCGCGTTCCTAGAGAGCTTCTTCCGCCGCTACGTCGAGTTCGACTTCACCGCCGACCTCGAGGAGAAGCTGGACCTCATCTCGGACGGCAAGCTCGAATGGAAGGACGTGCTGCGCGCTTTCTGGCGCGACTTCACGGGTGCCGTCGATGACATCAAGGACCTTCGCGTCAGCGAGGTGCTGGAAGCGCTCAACGAGATCCTCGGCCCGCACATCTTCCCGCCCAAGGCGGACGGTGGCGACCCGCGCGCCTGCCCCTCGTGCGGCGCCGGCCGGCTGAGCCTCAAAGTCGGCCGCTTCGGCGCCTTCGTCGGCTGCTCCAACTATCCCGAGTGCCGCTACACGCGCCAGTTCACCGAGCAAGGCGGCGAGACCGAGACCGCCCCTCCCGAGGGCCGGCAGCTGGGGTATGACGACGCCGGCCTGCCCGTCACGGTTCGGTCGGGCCGATTCGGGCCTTATGTGCAGCTCGGCGAGGGGTCGGACGACGAGAAGCCGAAGCGCGCGTCCGTGCCCAAGGGGATCGATGCGGCGACGATCGATCTGGAGCGCGCATTGCAGCTCCTGTCGCTGCCGCGCGAGGTCGGCATTCATCCGGAAACGGGCAAACCGATCACGGCGGGCCTCGGCCGCTACGGCCCGTTCGTGCTCCACGACGGCACCTACGCCAACCTCGAAAGCCTCGAGGACGTGTTCACGATCGGTATCAATCGCGCCGTGGCGCTGCTGGCCGAGAAGGCCGCTGGCGGCAAAGGCAAGTGGTCCCGCCCCAAAGCCGAGGTGCTGAAGGATCTCGGCGAGCATCCCGAAGGCGGCAAGGTCGAGGTGCTTTCCGGCCGCTACGGGCCGTACGTGAAGCACGGCGCCGTCAACGCCACGGTCCCCAAGGGCAAGGATCCGGCCGCTCTGTCGATGGCCGAAGCCGTCGAGCTGCTGGCTGCCCGCGCGGCCCAGGGCGGCGGTGCCAAACGCGGCAAGGCCAAGGCGGGAACGAAGAAGGCTCCGGCCAAGAGCACGGCCAAGAAGGCTACGGCGGCGAAGGACGAAGGAGCCGAGAACGGCGCGACCAAGAAGCCCGCCAAGGCGAAGTCGGCCAAGTCCCGATCCACCAAGACCCGCGTTCCCGAATCGGCCGCGGAATGAGGGACGACATCGTGAGATCGCAAAATCGTGAGATCGG
>JAEZHL010000237.1 GCA_023416575.1 Pseudomonadota bacterium | reverse complement strand
GGATACAGATAGAGCGGCACACCGGCCACGAGCGGCATGACGAGGCCGGCAGTCAGGCCGAACGAGTGGAACACCGGCAGCGCATTGAACACCTTGTCCTCGCCGTTGACCGCGATGCGGCTCAGCGATTGCGTCGCGTTGGCAAGGATGTTGCGATGCGAGAGCACGACGCCTTTCGGAGTGCCCTCCGAGCCCGACGTGAACAGGATTGCTGCGGGATCATTGCAGTCGCGGATCACCTGGGGGCGGCCGCCGAGCAGCAGGCCCGCGAGCTTATCGGCAACCGTGATGCTGGCCCTCACGTCCTCAAGGTAGACGACCTTCAGGCCGAGGGCCAAGCGCTCCACGAGATCGCCGAGTCGCGCCTTCTCGATGAATGCCCGTGATGTCAGGACGACGCCGACCTCGGCGGCCCGGAGCGCCGCGAGCACGTTCTGCGGGCCCGAGGTGAAGTTGATCATGGCCGGGACGCGGCCGATGGTCTGCAGTGCGAAGAACGTGACTGCGACACCAGCCGAGTTCGGCAGCATCACGCCGACCGCCGCTCCGCGCGGTGCGAGCGGCTCCAGGCGGCGGCCGAGAACCTGGGCGGACAGGATCAGCCGCTTGTAGGAGAGCTGGGTGCCGAGCGGGTCGGCGATCATCGGGTGGCCGATGTCGCGCGCGGCGCGCGCCTCGGCCAACGCCTCGAACAAGGTCCGGTCGATCGGCGCCGTTTCAACGGCAGCGTTCACCATCGTGTCCTGAAGCATGGCACTTGCCACCTGACGCCGCGCCTTGCCCCTGAGCTCGGCAGGAACCTGCAGCTTGCGCGGTGGCAGGAACGTGACGCGCACTTTCGGAAACCGCACCTTGCGCGTCTGAGTCCGCCGAAGGTAGCTCCACGGCGTGCGTTCGAGACCCTCGATCCGCACGGGCACGACCCAGGCGTCCGCCTTGTCGGCGATCATCGCGGCACCGTCGTAAACCTTCATCAGGCCGCCGGTGACCGAGACCCGGCCTTCTGGGAAGATAACCAGCGTCTCGCCTTCCTTCACCAGATTGACCAGCGCCCGCGTCGCCATCGTGCGCGTCGGGTCCATGGTGTAGGCATTGATCAGCTTGAGAAACGGCTTCACCCACCATTGCTGGGAGATGCCGGTATCGACGGCGAAGGCGGCGTGACCCGGAAGGATCGCGTGGAGCACGGGCCCATCCATCAGGCTCACGTGGTTCGGGGCGATGATCGTCGCCTCGCCGGCAGGCGGAATGTGCTCCAGGCCCTTCACCTCGAGCCGGTAGCAAAGCCTGAAGACGAAGCCGGCGAGATCCTGGACGCCAGCCTTGCCCCACGCCCTGAGGACGAGGCCGACCACCGCCAGGTTCGCGAGTCCGAGACCGAGCAGAATCTGCGGCGCCGTCGCCCCGGCAGACTGCGACGCCGACACGGCGAGGCTGGCTGCGGTCATGAATGCGGCATTGACGATGTTGACCGCCGCAACGACACGGGCGCGCTTGTCGACGGGCGCCCAGGCCTGCACGGCCGCAAACGACGGGACGATGAAGAGCCCGCCCGCAAACGCCAGCCAAAACAGATCGAAGATCAGCCGCACACCGGCAAAGGACCCGAGGACATCCGAGGGGGTCACCTCGACGGCGCCGGGGGTCATTCCGGCCGCGACCCAGGCGAGGTCCAGGCTGAAAAGCCCCATCAGCAGAGCGCCGATCGGCACCAGGGCGAGGTTCGGGCGCAGGCGGCTCAGCCGGGCTGCAGCCACCGAGCCAGCGGCGATGCCGATTGTGAAGACGAACAGGGAGAGCGTCACGACCTCCGCCGTGCCGCCGAGCTGCTCCTTGGTCATGGTCGGCAGCAGCGACAGCGCGATGACGCCAACGAGCCAGAACCAGGAGACGATGAGGCCGCCCGTCCATAGTCGCGGCTGAGCTTTCAGGTCGCGCACCAGGACCAGCGTCGAACGGAGCGGATTTGCGGAAACGGCAAGGTCGGGCGCTGCCGCACCCGTCGCCGGGATGGCCCGGGCCGAAACGAGCGCGAGCACCGCCATTCCGACCACGATGACCGCGATCAGCCAGGCAGCATCCTGTTCAGCGGCAGCAAGCCCGCCCGCTATGGTTCCCACGAGGATCGCCACGAACGTGGCCCCCTCGACGAGCGCATTGCCCGCCGGAAGCTCGCGCGTCTCCAGGTGGTCCGGCAGGATGCCGTATTTGATCGGTCCGAACAGCGCCGCCATGACGCCGAAGAGGCCTAGCGCAACGAACAGGAGCGGGATCGAGTTCAGCAGGAAGCCCGCTGCGGCCACCCCGGCAATTGGAACTTCCGCCAGCTTGAGCGTCCGGGCGACCTTGGCTTTGTCGTACTTGTCCGCAAGCTCGCCTCCCAGCCCCGACAGAATGAGGAACGGCGCGATGAGGACACCGCCGGCGAGAGTGACGAGTGCCCCGCTCTGACCACTGGTGGAGTGATAGAGTATCAGGATGACCAGCGCGTTTTTGAGAAAGTTGTCGTTGAGCGCTGAGAAGAGCTGGCACCAGAAGATCGGCGCGAACCGTCTGGAGCTGATCAGTTGTTGGAACATCTGGGCATCCTGAAAGCATTCGGCCAGCCCGAGGTCCCGGCGCCATGGCCCTGCCAGAGACCTGCACTAAGGGCAGAATTCTGGTCAAAGAACGGCTGGAACGCTGGCCGTGACGGGCGCAAGCATAAGGCTACGCCCGTCACACCGGAAGCTGGATCAGAGTGTCCCAGCCCCTCCCGCCCAGATCGATCTACTTCAAACCACCGACGTCATGCCGCCGTCGACGAACAGGACGTGGCCGGTCACGAAGCTCGCAGCGTCCGAGGCCAGGAAGACAGCCGCCCCAACCAGCTCCTCCACGTCGCCCCAACGGCCAAGCGGTGTCCGGCTCGCCACCCAGGATGAGAACGCCTCGTCTTTCACCAGGGCTTCGTTGAGCGGTGTCTTGAAGTAGCCGGGGCCGATGCCGTTGACCCGGATGCCATGCTTGCCCCAATCCGCCGCCAGTCCCTTGGTCATCATCTTCACGCCACCCTTCGACGCGGTGTAGGGGACGATGGTCGGGCGGCCGAGTTCGCTCATCACCGAGCAGATATTGATGATCGATCCCCGTTTTCGCCCCACCATGTGCCGGCCGACGGCCCGCGACATGAAGAAGACACCATCGAGGTTGGTGCGGATGATCTCGTGCCAGATCTCGTCCGGCAGCTCCTCCGTCGGCATTCGGCGGGTCATGCCGGCATTGTTGACCAGAATGTCGATAGGTCCGATCTCGCGCTCGATCGCGTCGACCCCCTCAGTTGCCGCCTGCGAATTGCTGACATCGAAGGCGCGCGTGTGGACCGAGTGTCCCTCTCCGGCGAGTCGCTCGGCGGCGGCCTCGAGCTTTGTCTTGCCCCGCCCATTCAGGATGACCGTAGCGCCAGCTGCCGCCAAACCTTTGGCGAGCGCGTAACCGATACCCTGGCTGGAGCCGGTGACCAGCGCACACCGACCCGCAAGACTGAAGCGATCTAAACCCATGAGACGTTTCCTGTTTTGTGTGGACCGCCTATGATCCGACGGAGCGGCGCCGGATGCAATCAGTTCCACCCTGGCGCTTGCAGCCGCCACGGGAGGGAAGATGCGCGCCGTCGTCATCCATGCACCGAAGGACCTGCGCGTCGAGCGCACGGCCGTCCAGCAGCCCGGCCCGCGGGAGGTTCGCGTGCGGATCGAGGCAGGCGGCATCTGCGGGTCCGACCTTCATTATTATCACCATGGCGGGTTCGGAACTGTCCGCATCCGCGAGCCGATGGTGCTCGGGCATGAGGTGGCGGGTGTTGCCGATGCGGTCGGCGACGAAGTCGAGCACATCCGCCCGGGCGACCGGGTTGCGGTCAATCCGAGCTGGCCGTGTGGCGTATGCCGCTTCTGTCAGCAGGGGCGGCAGAGCCACTGCCTCGACATGCGCTTTTACGGCAGCGCGATGCGCTTTCCCCATGTCCAGGGCGCATTCCGCCAGATGCTGGTCGCTCATGAACGCCAGTGTCATCGCGTCGGAGACCATGTAACGCCCGCCGAAGCCGCGATGGCGGAGCCACTGGCGGTCTGCCTGCACGCCGCGCGCCGCGCGGGGTCGCTGCTCGGAAAGCGCGTTCTCGTCACTGGCTCCGGTCCGATCGGCGCGCTGTCGATCATCGCGGCTCGGCGCGCGGGAGCAGCCGAGATCGTTGCAACCGATATGGCGAAGGCGCCGCTGGCGGCTGCCCTGGCCGTCGGCGCCGACCGCGCGATCGATATTGCAAGCGAACCCGACGCTCTTGCCGCCTATGCGGCCGACAAGGGCACCTTCGACGTCATGTTCGAGGC
>JAEZHL010000223.1 GCA_023416575.1 Pseudomonadota bacterium | reverse complement strand
CCGCTGCCGTTTACGCCGACTCCCCACGAGGAAGCCCGGATCGAAGAGTTGCGGCGGACAGCCTTCGTCGGCACTGCCGCCCAGGTCGGCGGCCGCCTTCGCGCGCTCGCAGAACGCCTCGGCATCGAGGAGATCGTCGTGCTGACGTGGTCGCACGATCCGGCTGCGCGGCGGCGCTCCTACGAGCTGCTGGCGGACGAGCTCGGCCTGCCGGCGCGCTGACGCGAACGCGGCGTGGGCCGCTGGCAATCACCACCGACACCAGCCGGTTCACCGACTCTTCATCCACAGAAGTTGCAGCAGCCAACCTCGTTCCTGCCCACCCCCCGTGCGAAACTCCCCGCTTGTTCCCGGGGGGATTCGGAATGGTGGCACTGCGGAAACAGAGGATTGCACCGGAACCCGGCGAGCGGGCGCCGTTTCTCGGCGTTGCGCAATCCGTGCGCGGACTGCAATGGCGCGAGCGCATCGACCCTGCCGACCTGAACCTCGCGACTGCGATCAGCCAGCATCACGATCTTCCGGAGCTTCTCGGCCGGGTCTTGGCCGCTCGCGGCGTCAGCCTCGACGAGGTTCCGGTCGTCCTGAACCCGACCATCAAGGCCCTCATGCCTGACCCGAACGTGCTTCAGGACATGGAGAAGGCCGCCGCGCGCTTGGCCGACGCCGTCGTCGCCCGCGAGCCGATCGCGGTTTTCGGCGACTACGACGTCGATGGCGCGGCTTCGGTCGCGTTGGTCCATCGCTTCCTGGCGCACCATGGCCTTGGTTGCCGCGTCTATATTCCTGACCGCCTGTTCGAGGGCTACGGTCCCAATGCCGCCGCCATCGAAGGCTTGGTGACGGACGGCGCCCGCCTCATCGTTACGGTTGACTGCGGCACGACCAGTTTCGAGCCGCTCGGCGTTGCGCGGCGACTGGGAGGGGAGGTGATCGTCATCGACCACCACCAGGCCGACGAGCAGCTGCCGGATGTCCATGCCGTGGTCAACCCGAACCGGCAGGACGACCTTTCCGGCCTCGGCCAGCTGTGCGCCGCAGGCGTGACGTTCATGGTCCTGGTGGCCGTCACGCGCGAGCTGCGACTGCGGGGCTACTATTCGGCCGCGCAATCCCCGCCCGATCTGCTCGACCTGCTCGATCTGGTGGCTCTCGCGACGGTCTGTGACGTCGTGCCCCTCACGGGCCTCAACCGCGCCTACGTCGTGAAGGGCCTGCAGGTGATGCGCGCGCGCCGCAATATCGGGCTGACCGCGCTGTTCGACGCGGCTGGCCTCGCCCAGGCGCCGACCCCTTACCATCTCGGGTTCGTGCTCGGCCCACGGATCAACGCCGGCGGCCGCATCGGCGATGCTGCCCTCGGGGCGCGATTGCTGGCAGGCGAGGACGAAGTCGAGGCGGCGCGGATCGCGCAGCTCCTCGACAAGCTCAATAAGGAGCGCAAGGCGATCGAGACCGAGATGCTCGAGCAGGCGATGATCGAGGCAGAGCAGGTGCTCGAAACCAGCCCCTCGCTGCCGATCCTCGTGCTCGGGTCCGAGAGTTGGCACAAGGGCGTCGTCGGCCTCGTCGCAAGCCGGCTGACCGACCGGTTTCAGCGGCCTTCTTGCGTGATCGCCTGGGACAAGGACCGGGGCACTGCCTCTCTGCGCTCGGTGACCGGGGTCGATATCGGCGGAGCGGTGCGTGCCGCCGTAAGCAAGGGCCATCTCGTCAAGGGCGGCGGGCACGCCATGGCGGCCGGCCTGACGGTGGAGCGGGACCACCTCGAACAGCTGAAAGCATTCCTCGCCGACACGCTCGCCAGCGCCGCGACCCAGGCCCGCGCTGCAGCTGGGCTCGATCTCGACGGCGCAATGACCGCGGGAGGCGTGACGCAGGAGTTGCTGCAGCTCATCGAGCGTGCCGGGCCCTACGGCCAGGGCAATCCGCAGCCCCGCTTCGCCTTCCCGGCGCACCGCGTCAAATACACCAAGATCGTCGGCGAGCGTCACGTGCGCTGCGCACTCGAGGCGGGCGATGGCTCGCGCCTCGACGCCGTTGCATTCCGCGCCGCAGGTCAGCCGCTCGGAGAGGCCTTGCTTGCTTCCGGCGGGATGCCCATGCATGTGGCGGGCACGCTCAGGCGCGACACCTGGGGCGGTCGCGACCGGATCGAGCTTACCATCGACGACGTCGCCGATCCTCGCCGGCAGGGGTGATCGAGAGGGAGCGTGCAAGCGGACGAGCTGCCGCACAATTCTGCGGCGCAATCCCCTTCCTGCACTCTTGCCAGCCCCGCCGTTCCCCCCTATACCCTCGCCCAGCGCTCCCTTCGTCTATCGGTTAGGACGTCAGATTTTCAATCTGAAAAGACGGGTTCGACTCCCGTAGGGAGCGCCATCCCAGGCAGAACAGCCTTACACTTCAAGAACTTGGCAAAGTGGGAAAGTGCACCCCGAGCCTGAGTAGGAAAGGTCTGTTCATCCTTCACCCCTCCGGACGAGCAAAGGCATCGCCTGCTTGGCCATCCGCTTCCGCTCATCTGCCCTCGTATAACGCTCGGCTTCAGCTAGGC
>JAEZHL010000100.1 GCA_023416575.1 Pseudomonadota bacterium | reverse complement strand
CGCCACCTACGCTGAAGGCTATCGGGCACCGGCTGTCACCGAAACATTGATCCAGGGCACGCACTCACCGCCCGCGACCTTCCCGCTGCTGCCGAATCCAGACCTCAGGCCCGAGGTCGCACATAATTTGGAAGGTGGCATCAATCTGAAGCGCGACAATGTGCTGTCGTCCAATGACGCGTTCAGGGCGAAGCTCGTCGTTTTTCAGAACAAGGTCGATGATTACATCGGTTCCGTCTACCAATACGGTGATTACCCGCCTTACGGCTTCGCGCTGAAGTATGAAAATATCGCCAAGGCCGTTCTCGAAGGAATCGAGTTCGAGGCCACCTACGATGCGCGGAATTGGTTCATCGGCGTCGGCGCTCATCGGATGCGCGGAGAGAACGAAACGACGGGAGATCCGCTCAACAGTATCCCTCCCGACCAGATCACTCTGACCCTGGGACTACGCGCGTTCAACGAGAAGCTGATCGCCGGCACACGGGCGCGCTTCGTCGCTGGGCAGGATCGTGTCGAGGACGCGTCATTGGTTACCGACGGCTATACCGTCGTTGACCTGTTCAGCCAATATCAGCTGAACGACAGCACCACCATCAACCTGAACATCGATAATGTGTTCGACCGTGAATATCGCCAATACCTGAACCTTGATAACGATCCCGGGTTCAGTGCACGCGTCGGATTGACGATGCAGCTGGGTATTCAATGAGGCCGAAGTCAGTTTCGATGTGATGAAACGAGTCCGACCGGTCCGCGTCAGCTCATTGCCGGACCAGCGATTGATTGCTGAAACACCACAGGAAGGGAATGAAGCAGATGTACATCGCAATGAACCGCTTCAAAGTCGCGAAGGGTTCCGAGGCAATGTTCGAGAAGCTGTGGCTCACCCGTGAGAGCTATCTGCACGAGCTACCCGGATTTCTCGTCTTCCATTTGCTCAAGGGGCCCGAGCGCGAGGATCACGTGCTCTATTCCTCGCACACGATGTGGCGCTCGTATGCCGATTTCGAGAACTGGACAAAATCGGAGCAGTTCCGGAAGGCGCATGCGAATGCCGGCAGCAGCTCCATTCGGCCGCATTATCTCGGCCATCCCGAATTCGAGGGATTCCACGTCCTGCAGGAAACAAAAATGCCGTCGTCTCAGGCTGCAGCCTGAAGCGGACAGCAAACTGATAGCGGCAGAGCCGAGACAGCAAGCGGAACTACAGACACATGTCGAAACACCAACTTTTGGCCGAGCGGCTGGCCGCAAATCCCGACGGAGTGCTCGAGCGTATCGCCGAGGAAGTCGGCGTAAGCACGCTGGACGTCATCACCGCCCTTCCGGAGGAGCATCGGACCATTGTGCCTGGCTCCCTCTTCTCCGAGGTGATGGCCGATCTCGAATCCTGGGGCGAGGTGCTGGTCATCGTGCACACGCCCGACATCGTGCTTGAGTGCGTGGGTCGCATTCCGCCCGGAAAAGTCGGTCGGGGCTACTTCAACCTCCATGGCGATAGTCCTATCGGCGGTCACATCCGGTTCGAGAACTGCACGTCGATCGCCTTCGTCGCGCGGCCGTTCATGGGCCGCCCCTCGCGTTCTATCCAATTCTTCAACGCTCAGGGAGGCGCAATGTTCAAGGTCTTCGTGCGCCGCGATGCCGAGCGCAACCTGCTGCCCGATCAACTCGACCGGTTCGAGCAGGCCCGGGCGCGGTTTGCCGGCCATTAACAACTGGATGCGAGGCGGGAAGGCAGCTTCGCCTCTTGCTGGAGGTGAGGTATAAAGAGGCACGTGCCGTGCTGGCGTAAGTGCTTCTGTGCCGCGAGGAGATGTCTGGGCTATGCGCCTGACGCGACAAACGAGCCACGCAATCCGAATCCTCATCCGGTGCGCACGCGCCCCGGATGAGCTGGTGAAGGTTGCCGAAATCGCCGAGGGGCTCGATCTGACACAGCAGAACGTGTTCAAGATCGTCCATCTGCTGACCCGAGCGGGTTTCCTCAAGGCGGTTCGCGGGCGCTATGGCGGCGTTCGCCTGGCCCGTGCACCGGCTGAAATCCGGATCGGGGATGTCGTGCGCGCCACCGAGGTCACCCACGTCGTGATCGAGGGCGAGGAGGCGCCGAAGAACTCTGGCGCGCAGGGTGCCCAGCCGATAACCCAGGTCCTCGATAATGCCCTCGAGGCGTTCATCAGCGTGCTGGACCAGCATACCCTCGAAGATATGGCCCGCTCGTCTCGCCTCGTGGAAGTCCAGGAGCCGCCGCGGCGCAAAGAGGTCGGAACCAAAGGGCGTGCGCGCGCGACAGGGGTACGCCAGGGCGTTTCTGGCAACCGGTAGCATTGGCATAGGATTCCCGGTCACGCGGGGTACCCTCGCCTGTGTTCGGTATTCCAGCAGCTCAGTGCGCGCGCTTGACGCAGGGACGTGGATGGTCTTCCCGCCTTCTCGACCCGATCTTAGATTTGGCTCTGCGCACGCCGGGCAATTGTGTTCCGCAGGCAAGTTGCCGCTTATGCGGTGTAGTCGTTAGGGGTAGCTCGTGATCATCTGTTCCTGCGCCGTCATTTCTGATCGCGACATCGAGCAGGCGCTCGTCGCCATACTTTCAGAGCCGAATGCACCTCTCCCCACCCCGGGCGTGGTTTACCGGCACATGGCAAAATCAATGGCCTGTTGCAGCTGCGCCCCCCTTGCCGTCTCGACGATTTACGCATTGGTGGAGAAGCTCGAACGCGAAGGCCGCGTTTCTAAGGACGTGTGCGCAACAGCCAAATCGAAACTCATTCGGCTGGATCAAAAACGCGCGGAACGTGAAAGACGGCGCACTGCCTTAATTGCGGGAGAGCGCCGGGTCCGGTACTCGGGCCTTAGATCTTAGTGACTTAGATCTTACTTACTCAACGGAGGCGCGCATGAAAGGCAAGCAGGAAGTCGTCGACGTGCTTAATGAGGCACTTCGGCTCGAACTTGCGGCCGTGAACCAGTATTGGCTCCATTATCGCCTGACCGAGGATTGGGGCTTTCCCCAGCTTGCTGCGAAGGAGCGCCAGGAATCGCTCGAGGAAATGGTGCACGCTGACACGCTGGTGCAGCGTATCATTTTCCTCGAAGGTTTCCCCAATATGCAAACCCTGGCGCCGTTGCGCATCGGGCAGAATCTGAGGGAAGTTCTCGAGTCGGATCTGGCTGCGGAATACGAGGCACGCGCCCTTTACGTCGAGGGCCGCAAGATCTGCGAAGCCGCCGAGGATTTCGTCTCCATGGAGCTCTTCCAGAAACTGCTCGAGGATGAGGAAGGGCACATAGACTTCCTGGAGACGCAGCTTCAGCTCCTGAACTCCATCGGCGAGCAGAACTACGGCCAGCTCCAGTCTGCCCCCGCCAACAAGGGCGACGGCAAGGACTGAGCCCGGCTCAATCATCACTCCACATGCGCACGAGGTTGGCCACCGATTTCGACACAAGATTGAATGCGGTGTCCGACCCTTCTCTTCCGAAAATCTCACGACGCGCCGTTTCGAGGTCGAAAAGAAGTTCGCGCTGCGCGGCGTCCTTGATGTAGCTGCGCACCCAGCCGACCGCTGCTATGCGCTCACCCTGGACCACGGGGGCGACGCGGTGCAGGCTCGTTGCTGGGTAGACCACGGCGCTGCCGGCGGGCAGCTTGATGGCTTCCTCACCCGCTGGCGACATGATCACGAGCTCGCCGCCGTCGTAGCTCTCCGGCGCACTCAGAAACAGAGTGAATGACACGTCGCTGCGCGATCCATCCATGATCGGCTCGTCGACATGCGCGCCATAAGCATCTCCGACGCGATACCGCGAGAACAGCGGGCCGATGATGCGCTTGGGGCGCGCGGCCAGCTCGAAGACCGCGTTGCTGCGCAGACGCTCTTCGATCAGCTCACCCAGCGTGTCCACCTCGTCGCTCGCGCGCGCCTGCGTGTTCGATTTGACGGATCGAGCCGCCCATCCGGCGGTGGCCCGTCCCTCGAAAAAGCGCGCGCGGCCGAGCGCGGCAACCGCATCCTCCACTTCCGGTGCGCTCAGGACATCAACAATCGATAGAATCATGCGATTTAATTCCGTTGGTCGCGAGCTTCAGCTCTAGTCACTTGTTTGTTGACCGCGATTGTCAATAATGGGCGCGTGTGAGCAGGAGGATAGCATGATTGTGCGCAACCGCCGTCTCTGGATCGGAATTGGCACGGCGACGCTGGCTGGCGCCGCTGTCGTCTCCAGCGCCGCTGCCCAGGAGCAGAAGCAGCCCGATCATAGTGGCCACGGCCATGCCAAGTCCGAGCCGGGCAATGCCAACATCCTGGCCGCACCGCAAGCTGGTGAAGCTTACCTGACGGACGGTGGTCCAAAGGACACGCGTATTCGCATTTATCGCGACATTGCCCTGATGCGAGGCCACTTGCTCGTGGGCGACGAGCTCATCCGCCAAGGCCGCTGGGACGACGCCATCGTCCACTTCCTTCACCCGGCGGAGGAGCTCTATGGCGTCATGGAGCGTTACATCAAGCTTCATCGCGTCACGCCCTTCGACCGGGAGCTGAAGGCGCAGGCCGAGGCCGTCAAGGCAAAGCGTATGGGGGCCTACGAGCAGAACGCCAAGGTGGTGCAGCAGCGCCTAACCAGCGCGCTCGAGAAGTTCAAGACCTTCATGTCGCCTCCGCTGTCGAGCTACACGGTGCGCACCGTCAACGAGGTTCTGAAAGTAGCAGCCCTCGAATATGACGCCGCCATCGAGGACGGCAAAATCGTCAATCCGATGGAGTACCAGGACGCCCGTGGATTTATCTGGACTGCGGAGGCGCTGTACGATGACGTTTCCAAGGATCTCAAGAAAATCGATGCCAATAAACTCGCCGAAATCGGGAGCATCATCAGCAAGATGAAGGAGGCTTTCCCCACCGCCGTGCCACCGCAAGCCCCCGTCATGGACAGCGAAACACTCTCGGCGCACGCATCGCGCATCGAGGAGCTCTCCTCCGTTTTCTGGTAGGCTTCGAATGGCAAGGATCCCACGCCATTGGCGTTCTGCGCTCGCCTGCAGCGTCGCGGTGGGATTCGTATTTGCCGGCGCGTTGAGTATAGGTTCCGGCGCCGGGGAACGCCTGCCCAGCGACGATTTGGGGTGGAGAGACTTTGCACGCCCGAGCTTCATCCCATCACCGCCGGACAATGTGCCGACGCCGGAAAAGATCGCGCTCGGCGAGAAGCTGTTCCGCGACCCGCGCCTGTCCGCCAACGGGAAGATAGCCTGCGCCAGCTGCCATGATCCGCGCCTCGCCTTCACAGATGGCGAGCCGACGGGCCGCGGCGTGACTGAGCGCC
>JAEZHL010000094.1 GCA_023416575.1 Pseudomonadota bacterium | reverse complement strand
CGGCGGTCCGCCACCAGCGCGGTGTCTCCTTCTACGAAGCGCGGACGAATTGCATCCGTTGCCGGGAGCACGTCCGCTGCCGCCGCTGGCTCGAGGGTGAGCTGGGCGCGGATCATCCCGCCGGCTTCTGTCCCAATATGGAGTACTTCGGGCTGTTCATCCGCCAGTAGGCAAGCGGCCGGCAACTTGCTGGCGGGCAGGCTTCCACTCGCCCCAGCTCAAAACGGGCCCGGCCGAGCATCAGCCCGGCCGGATGAAGGCGCGTTATTAGATTTGGTTGTCAGCCGCCGAACTTGTAGTTCACGCCGAGGCGGAAGACGTCGAACTTCAGATCGGCAGGGAAGCTGTCAGTGGTGCTTGGCTCATCGCCGTAGTAGTTCCACCCCGCCAAATGATAGTCTGCTTCACCCAAATCAACGTGGAGCCACTCAGCTCGCACTGTCCAGCGATCAGCGAACATCAACTCCGCGCCTGCTCCCGCCGTCCAGCCGATGTGCTTCTCATTCGCGCTGCCACGCCCCGAAACAAAGCCAAAGTTAGAAAGATCGAACGAGGTGTGGTTGGCGCTGGTTTCACCGTACGCAATGCCGCCAGTGGCGTAAATTAGCAAGTTCTGCGTCGGGAGGAAACCAAGTCTGCCGCGGACGGTGCCGAACCAGTCCAATTTCTGCTCGACGCGCCAGTTGTAATAATCGGAAGCAGTATTGAAGCTGCCCTCGCCACTTATGTCAGTCCAAGTCGCGTCGGCCTCGATGCCCCATACGATCGAACCATGCTGCCGGTTCCAGCCGATCTGGAAGCCTCCGAGCCACCCTTCAGCATCTATACTTTTATTTGGGTTGTCCCAAATACCTGGCTCAGGTCCAGCGCCTGTATCATAAACAAGAGTGCCATCCCATTCGCCAGTTCCGTAGCCAGCATGAGCACCAATATAGAGCCCCGACCAGTTGTACTGAGTCGCCCCATACGGCCCATCCTTCACTGATCCGCCAAGGTCGGCCGCGCTCGCAAGGCTCGCGCAAGCTGTGAGTGCAATTGTTGATAAGAAAATACGCATATCGGCTCCTCCCCCAAGAAAAACCCAGGCTAATCTAGGGGTGATGGATACAGGTTGGAATACGAATTATTGGCAGGCGAATGGTATGGTTGGAACTGTTGCGTATTTGGCACGGTCCCGTTCAGCGCGCCGACCCTCAACAGTGCCCCCGTCGGTGAGCCTTAGCGCTGGGCAGCGTAGAGTGGCAGGGCGCTCCGATGTGCTCGAGGGCTTCGGGGGAGGCCGGATCCTGGTTTCCGAAGGCGCCTGTGACAGAGACACCTCGCGATCAGCATGAACAAGCCAGAAAAAGAGCTGGAGAGGCGGTTGCACCAGCGGGCTTTTCAAGGCCGGCGTATCGCGCTAGAAGCGCGCCGTGCGTGGGCGGTTAGCTCAGCGGTAGAGCGCCTCGTTTACACCGAGGATGTCGGGAGTTCGACCCTCTCACCGCCCACCATCCCTCCCGATTCCTAGTCGACTGGCCGCGGAGCCGGAAGTTCGTTGCGGGCGCGCGCCTCCCGTGAATGATACCGGCCGAGCAGAACTCGGCCGGAGAATAGACTTGGTATCGCGATGTCTAGTGGCTGAACTTGTAGTTCACTCCAATCTTGGCGATACTTATCTCTAGATCTGGTGCGCGAGGAGTCGCCTTTGGGCTGAGGTCGAAGAACTCGGAACCCAGGTCGGCGTACAGGTACTCGGCCTTCATCGACAAATTCTGGCTGATGGCAAGTTCGAGGCCTGCCCCAAGCGTCCAGCCGAAGTAGGTCTGAGTGTCCTCCGCGCGAAAGGCGCCGACTTTTTTACAATGGCCCCCCTGCGCTCCGGGAGGGCAGTTCTCTCCAGCGGTTACGTCTGCCCATCCCAGACCGCCTGTGACATAAGGCAAGAAGCGGTCGAAGGCATAGCCGAGGCGAACTCTCGCAGACCCGAATGCGTTAACTTCCGTGTCCTGGGTGATGTATTTCCCGTCCTTGACCTTGTCCGTCAGGTCGCCGAACGACACGTCGGCCTCGAGACCTACCACCACGTTGCCGCGCTGGGAGTTGAGCCCGATTTGCGCTCCACCGAAAGCGCTCTTGCTCTCCTGGTCGGGTGCCGTCGTCACAGCAGTGTGGAAGTCGAAGTCGGCGCGAGCCCATCCGCCATGGGCGCCAACGTAAAGCCCGGCCCAATTGAACGGGGCAGCGGCCACCGGCTCATCCTTCAAGGTACCATACGGCCCGCCAGGGTCGGCTGCATGAGCGAGGTTTGCGCAAGCTGTGAGTGCCAGCGTTGATAGCAGGATTCTCATTGTACTCCTCTGATGTTACCTAGCTAACCATAGGCCCGCCAATGGTTAATCTAACCTTGAGCTCGGGCTTGGCGGTGCTGCAGCCCGACCGAAACGGGCGACGGCGGCTATTTCCGCGTGCAACCTTGCTGCCGTGATCGGGGCGGCGGCTCGGCCTCGACAAAGTGTGTTGCAATCAGCTTCCTGATGTCTCAGTCTGCGAGACAGGGGGACTAATCCCCATCCGACATTGGGAGGAAAATTATGAAACGACTCGTGGGCGCCGTCGCGCTCGCAGCCGCTGCTATGCTGGTTTCTGTGCCGGCTTTCGCTCAGCAGAAGATCGTCCTTCGCTACGCGCACGTCGGCGCGGATAAGGAATCGCAGACCCGCTACGCCACCGAACTTGCGGCCCTCGTCACCGAGAAGACCCAGGGCCGGGTCGAGTTCCGCGTGTTTCCGGGTTCTCAGCTCGGCAATCTGTCTGAGATGATCGATGGCATCCGGATCAACTCGATCCAGATTGGCCATCACGAGTTTTCCTCGCTCGACCGGATCGAGAAGGACGTCGCGGTCTTCAACGCACCGTACGCCTACCGCTCGCCCGAGCATGCGATGCGCGCAACCTCGGAGGCGACCTCCCCCGTTCTCGCCGAAATCAACAAGAAGTTGATCGAGAAGGGTGGCGTCCGCGTCGTCGCCAGCTTCTACCGCGGCTCGCGTGAGCTCTCCGCCCGCTATGCCGTGAAGTCACCCGCCGACATGCAGGGGAAGAAGTTCCGGGCCGTGCCCATTCCGCTGTGGAACTCGATGATCAAAGGCATGGGCGCCATTCCAACCCCTGTCGAGATCTCGGAGATCATGCCGGCGCTGATGACCGGGCTCGTCGAGGGGCAGGAGAACCCGCTCAACAACATCATCGCGCAGCGGATGTATGAGGCGAACAAGTTCATTTCACTGACCAGTCACATGCAGTCGGTGTTGGCGGTGTTCATCAACGAGAAGGCCTGGCAGTCGATCCCCGATGCCGATCGCAAGCTCGTCCAGGAAGCCTTCGATGAGATGAGCAAGCGTTCACTGCAGTGGGCGAAGGATGCAGCGGCTGGCGAGATCGAGTTCCTGAAGAAGAACGGCGTCACGATCATCGACGAGAGCAGCGGGCTCGACGTCAAGGCCTTTCGCGAAGCTGTCGGCAAGCAGATTCGGGCCGACTTCCCCCACTGGGAGCCATACCTGAAGCGGATCTCCGAGATCCAGGAATGAACCGGCTCGCGGCTTCCGAATGTGGAAGCCACGCCATCGGTCTGCGCGACTGGCATGAAATGAGCGCCATTGCTCACGCGCCGGAACAGCGCTTCAGCGCTCCTCGGCTGTCCCGGGGAGCGTTCGAACGCCGGCCGGGGTGGGGCGTGTGGGGAATTTTCCAATGAACAGAGTCTGGCGAGCCATCGAGCTCGGTCTGGCAACGGCCTGTGTGCTGTCGCTCGCGGCACTCGTGATTCTTCCGGTGCTGCAGGTCATCCTGCGTGACGCATTCGCCAACCCGCTGATCGGTCTGGAGGAGGCGACCCGCTGGGGACTGATCATTCTGGTGTTCCTCGGCACGCCGCTGCTTATTTCAACCAACGAGCAGATCCGGCTCAGCGAATTCGTCGACTACTTGCCGGGCCTGCTCCGGCGAGGTCTGGAGCGTCTCACGCTGTTGCTTTGCGGCCTAGCCCTGGCTGCTATCGTCTGGGCTGGCGTGCTGTCGGTCATCCGCAACTTCGGCACCCGAACGCCGACGCTCGACATTCCCTTCTGGCTTTTCGCCTCGCCGATGCTGATCGGATTCGGCGCTGCCGCCCTTGGCTACCTGTGGTTCGCTGTTCGGCGGGACGAGCCGCCGACGGGGGGCGGGGCCACGATCGCCTAGTGCGATCGGCCAAGGCGGAAACGCCGGGCCCGAGAAGCACGCATCAGATTACACCGAGAGGTTCGCCGGCGCGCACAAGATGACCGGCGAACCACTGCATCAACCAATTGAGACTTGTCCATGGATCTCGGCCTCGCCGTACTTGTCGGCTTCTTCGTCCTGTTCGTGGTGGGCGTTCCGGTCGTTTTCGCGATTCTGATCCCATCACTCGCCTACATCTGGTGGGCAGACATACCGCTCGCGACAATCGGCCAGCGTGTTCTCTACGCGCTCGATTCGTTTCCGCTCGTTGCCGTGCCGGTCTTCATCTTCGTCGGCAACTTGATGAATGCTTCCGGCATCACCGACCGGATCTACCGCTTCGCCACAACGCTGGGCGGGCGCCTGCCGGGGGGATTGGCACAGGTCAACATCATCGGCAGCTTGATCTTCTCCGGCGTCTCGGGCGCCGCACTTGCCGACGTTGGCGGCATCGGCCGGATCGAGATCAAGGCCATGAAGAACGAGGGCTTTCCGGTGCCCTTCGCCGCGGCGGTCACGGGTGCGTCTGCCATCGTCGGGCCGATCTTTCCGCCGTCCATTCCGATCATCATCTATGCGGCCGTGACGTCGATCTCCGCCTTGCAGTTGCTCGTTGCCGGAATTGTTCCAGCACTGATCTGCGTCGCTGCCCTCATGATCACGGTTGCGGTGGTGGGAATCCGGCGTGGGTATCCACGCTCCCCACGCTGGCCGACGCTGCGCGAACTCTGGGCGGCGTTCTGGCCCGCGGCCCCGGCCTTGCTCACGCCCTTCGTCCTCGTCGGCGGCATGCTTTCCGGTAGCTTCACCCCGACCGAGGCATCCGCCGTCTGCGTCGTCTACATTCTGCTGATCGCGGCATTCTACTACCGCGAGATGAACTTGGAGTTCATCAGAACGGCGGCCTTGGAGACGGTGCGCACCTCAGCGGCAGTTCTCATCATTGTCGGCGCGGCCGCCATGTTCGGGTGGATTCTTGCTGTTGAGCAAGTGCCGCAGCACTTCAGCACCTGGTTCAAGGACATTTCCGACAACCCGCTGGTGCTGCTGGTGATTGTCAATGTCATCTTCTTCATTGCGGGCATGTTCGTTGACTCGACCACCGCGACGCTGCTGCTCGTGCCGATCGTCGCGCCGCCCGTCGTGGCAGCGGGTGTCGACCCCATTCACCTCGGCATCGTCGTCGTGTTCAATCTCATGCTCGGCACGGTGACGCCGCCGTTCGGGTTGTCACTCTTCCTGCTGGCAAAGATGACGGGCGAGCCGATGACGCGGCTTCTCCGAGGGATGGTGCCGTTCTATCCACCACTCCTCATCACTCTCGCCATCCTGACCTTCTTCCCGGAAGTCGTGCTCTGGATACCGAACATGCTGCGGTGATGCCCTAAGAAGAGCATGCGCGTCGCACAGCGCTGAAAGAGAGCAGTGCCCAGGCCGGACTACCGGCCTGGACGGCCCGCCACCAGGAGGAGCCGCGAGTGGAACTCGTGATCGAAGCCTTGCCAATCAACCGCTTGGCCTTCGCGAGTTCAAATGATAGCAGGTCATGGTGAACCCCGATCATCGGGGAGACAACGCATAATCGTGGTGCCCCACCTTGCTGTTCCCGACTGACCTCAGCTCGTTTTTCGACCTCATCAGCCAGCACGGCAATGCTGCCTACACGTTCATGTTCACCTATGCGGCCTCGCATAGCCTGTTGCTGGCATTGTTCGCCGGATACGCAGCGCATGCGGGCGCGCTGAGTCTGGGTACGCTGATTGCGGTCTGTTGGATCGGCAGTTTCACGGGCGATGTGGTCCGCTTCTGGATCGGGCGGCGATTTGGCACGCGCTTCTTCAACTCGTTCCCCCGATTCCAGCGCGCGATCCAGACTACAACCCAACTTGCCAACCAGCACCGCGTCTGGATGATCCTGCTCCACCGTTATCCGCACGGAATCAGAGGTTTTGCGGGGTTCGCCTATGGGATGTCACCGCTGCCCTGGTCCACCTTCCTGGTGCTCAATTTCGTTGCGGCGGGCCTGTGGTCCTGCGCGGTCGTTTTCGCCGGTTACGCGTTTGGCCAGTTTTCTGAGAAGGCGATGAAGGATATGTCTTCGGGACTGGGGGTCGTGCTGTTGGTCGTCTTCCTCGGCCTCTCCTGGGTCCTCAGCAAGAGGCTGGAGCGCGCCATCGAGCGAGCCTGAGGGGCCGGCCAGCAGGCGCACCCGGATCGCTTGAAGGCACTTCAGTCGAAAGAGGCCACGAGAGTGGTGGTCATCTTCTGATCAGTCTTCTTCGCGCTTTGCTCTGCGCTTCCAGAGAGTCGTTCGTGAGATTCCCAGTCGCTTGGCAGCCTCTCCCACACGGCCCTGCGACAGCGCCAGAGCGCGCTCGATCTGCTCGGCCTCGGCTTGCCTCTTTGCCGCGGACAGGGTCGCAGGACCTAGTTTGTCCAGGGTGATTTCGGGGAAGATGTCGCTGGGCTCGAGACTATCGCCAGTGGCGAACACGCTCGCGCGTTCCAGCCGGTTGCGCAACTCGCGGATGTTGCCCGGCCAGTCATAGCGCATGAGCGCCGACATTGCTTCCTCGGATACTTTCCTGAGGGGCTGTTTGGTGCGGCTGGAAACCTCCTGCAGGAATTGCTTCGCCAATGGCTCGATTTCCGCGATCCGCTCGCGCAAAGGCGGCAGGGTGATTTCGATTGCGGAAAGCCGATAGTAGAGATCATCGCGAAATCGCTTCTCATTCCGCAATTTATCGAGGTTCGCATTGGTCGCGGCGACGATGCGTCCGGCGAAGCGGCGATCCTTTCGAGATCCGACCGGACGAAAAAAGCCATCCTGAAGAACGCGCAAGAGCGCGGTCTGCAGCTGCGAATCGAGCTCGCCGATCTCGTCGAGAAACAAGGTCCCTTCGCCGGTCTCCTCGAAGAAGCCGATATGCGCTTGCATAGCTCCGGTGAAGGCGCCGCGTTCATGGCCAAAGAACTGGCTCTCCAGCAGATCATGCGGGATCGCACCGCAGTTGACGGCAACGAACGGCGCGGCGGATCTGGCTGAAACAGCGTGCAGATAGCGCGCGGCAACTTCCTTGCCGGTCCCAGTCTCCCCCGTGATCAGAACTGGGAGATCGGTGCGGGCAACGCGGCGCAACTGCTCGGAGACCAATTCAGTCGCTGGGGAAAGCGCGAAATCGATCGCGCCAGAATTCGGCGGCTTGTCCCGGCCCGCAATGCGTTGGCGGATGCGCTCGACCAAATCGTCGATGTCATAGGGTTTCGTGAGATAGTCGTCTGCGCCAGCCTTGATCAGACGTACCGCCTGATCGATTTCCCCGAACGCAGTGGCGAACAGTATCGGCGTGTCGCCGAGATAGGGTTGCGCGCCGCGGTAGAGATCCTCGCCCGAGCCGTCAGGGAGTACGATGTCCGAAAGCACGAAGCCGGGCCGCTTGCGCTTCAGAGCAGCCAACGCCTCCGCGCAGCTCTGAGCCCACACGACATCGAAGCCCTCCAGCTTCAATCTCTGGGCAATCGCGCCGCCAAGTATGGGGTCGTCTTCGATGAGCAGAATACGTGCTTCATCGGTCATGATGGCACTTTATCGTTTTGCAACGGGATATGCAGTGTGATGCTGGTGCCTAACCCTGGCTCGACCTCGATGGCCACGCGTCCTTGCAGGCGCTCAACCAGGCGAATGACGATGGAGACGCCGAGGCCCTGCGCGTCGGCAACGCCTTCGCCTGCCTCGATGGACCGCGCCATGCTCTGATTGAGCCCTTTTCCAGCATCTCTTACGTTCACGACCAGCTCGCCATCAAGAACGCGCGCGTTCAGCCTTACGATCCCACCCTCCGCCGATGCGTGTACGGCGTTGAGGAGCAGATTCAGCAAAACTTGCCGGACCTCGAGTGCGGCGACGGGGACCTCGTCCTCCATATCGACATCGACGAGCACCGCGACACCGCGCGCGCGCCCGTCTGCTTCGACCAGCAAACGAAGATCCTCGAAGTCTTTCCGCGAAAGGCGCCGCCAGGCGGGACGCGCGCGATAGCTCTCCAGCGTCGCAGTGACGACCCCTTCAAGGGTTCGCACGCCGCGATCGAGGAATTCCACAGCCTCGCTCCGGGTGTCTGCCCGATCACCGAAACGCCTGAGCGTGCTGATCGCCGCGCGCATTCCTCCAAGCGGGTTGCGTACTTCATGAGCGATCGTCGCCACAAGACGGCCAAGGACCGCATTGCGATCCTGATCCGCCAGGTGGGACAGCAGGCCCTCGCGCTCGTGGGTCGCACGGGCCATCGTGTTGAAAGCGTGGAACATGCGGGCGGCCTGGCGGTCCCCTGCTGGAATCTCCGCTTCATCTATCGGGCGAAGGATGCCGAGCGCTGCCTCGTAAAGGTGCTGCGCAACGGTCGTCACGGGCTTCTGGATACGGCTGACCATGAAGAAGCCAATGACAGCACAAATGCCGCTGAAGGCGAGGTCGAATGACAGAAGGAACCAGCGCAGCAGTCCGCGGCCTTCCTCGAAGGAGGATATGTCGAGCTTCGCCGCGACGACCCAATGCAGTGCCGCGGGATGATCGAGTCTACGCCAGATCCAGATGTTTCCTTCGCCTTGATGGATAACACCGGTGTCCGTCGCGCCGACTTGCGAAGGTATGCGCGAATCATCTGCCACGCCTGACCGTTTGACGTCGACGACTGCTTCTTGCGCGGGGCTGAGAAGAACGAGCCGGCGGTCGATGACCCCCTCGTGAAACTCCAGCGCCCGATGAAAAACCTGCTCGACACTCGAGCGATCGCCTTGGGAAACATGGTGGAAGAGTGCCGCGGTGAGCCCGTCGAGATAGACCTGCCCGAGCGTCTCGACCTGCCGCTCTGCTTGCGCTCCCATGAAGAACATTGCTGTCTGGGTCGATGTGACGGCCGCCACGAATATCATCGCCGCGGCGGCCAGGGGCAGCCTCAGTGCAACAGGCAGCCCGTATTGCAAGGCCTGCAAAACTCCACGCTCCGAACTGTTGTGTTCGCTGTAGCGTTGCAGGCCCACGGCGTTGATTCAACCGAAAACGGTGATCGGGAAATCGTGCAGTTGCAGGCGGGTTTCAGACTTCCTGAGCCAGCTGGCATGCCCTCCATTGCCGAATACCACGACCTGTGAAGCGGCAATCTCGCCGTGCGGATCCTTTTGGTCGTCCTGGAATTGCCGTTTCATCCCACGAGCGACCGCCCGCGCCCGGTCGAGATGATTGTCCTTGGCAGCAACATCCGGAATGAGGTTCAGAGCAGCTTGCGGCCAGGGATCGTGGGCGAGGAGCCATTCCCAAGTATCGTCGCTGCGCGTGGAACCATCATGGAGGAAGTTGATCCTGCGCACTTGTGCGTGCGGTTCGGAAACGAGGATCAGGGGCCGGTTCCCGCGACGCAACAGCTGCGAAACCGGATCCGCGCCACTATCGCAAACGCCATGATCGAACCAGCCCCTGCGGCCGACCAGCATGAGGGTGTCGGGATCCTGGAAACCTGCAAGGATTTTGGCCGGATCGCCTTCCTCCATTCGAACGCTGAATGGAACGCCGGCCGATGCTGCAGCTTGCTCGAACGCCTGAACCGCGTCGGCCAGCGCGTGCCGCGCCTTCTCGACAGACCCGCTGCGAAGCCGGGATGAAGCGCTGGTCCTGCTCGTCGGAACTGGGCCGGAGCTCAGTCTCGTCGTATCGACGATCGCAAGAGTGAACAGCTCCGCATCATGCGCCTTCGCAAGCGCGATGGCATGGCTCGTCGCAGCATATCTGTCCGGCCCATTCGCCAAGCCGAGGACGACCCGCGTAATCGGCCGGCGCGCGTGCGAAGAACGGGGAGCGGTGCGTGCTGGATTTTTCGTGGGTACGCCTGTGAGGCGCTCGAAGTTCCCGCGCTGCAACTCGCCTTCGAGCTGGTCGTTTGTCGTTCCTCCCCAGAGCTGCACGCCGGCGACATAACCGGCGCGGCCGAGGAGGTGGCCGGCAACGGGCGTGGTCAGCAGCAGAAAAAAGACCGCGATCGCAATTTTCGTCCAGATGAGCGGGGACGGGAAAGCGAAGCCGACGCTGATCAGCACAAGCCCGCAGCCAGCGACGCCCGCCTTCGTGGCGGCGTGCATTCGCATGAAGAAATCCGGCAGTCGAAGCACTCCGACGGCTGCGAGAAGGCAGATGCCCGCGCCTGCGACGAGAAAGATCACTGCAAGCCCGTCGGTCATTTCTCCTCCTCGTCGATGGAGCCACGTTCAATGAATCCGGCGAAGGCAACCGTGGCCAGAAATCCGACCAGCGCCACGCCGAGCGCGATGTCTAAGAACGCTGTCGAGCCGGAGGCGAGTACGGCAAGACCTGTGGCGGCCACACCCAGAAGGCTCAGCATATCGAGTGCCACAACGCGATCCGGTCCGCCCGGGCCGCGCACGATCCGGATCGCCGCGCAGACCATTGCCGCGAGCAGCAGCAGCGCCGCAATCACTATGCCGACGGCCAGCACCATCGATGTCGTCATCGAAGCACCTCCCTGATGCTGCGCTCGAAGCCCTCTTTAATTTGCCCGACGCTCTGGTCGGACGCGTTCATCACATGGACATAGAGGGTTGAGCGGTCGTCGCTGACATGCAGGCTGGTTGTGCCTGGAGTGAGCGTGATCATGTTGGCCAGCAGCGTGATGCCTTCGTCGCTCTTCAGATCGAGCGGCACGGCGAGGATTGCCGAGCGGATCGGCCTGTTCGGATTCATCACCGTTAGCGCCACGTCCTTCACGGAGAGCGCGAGCTCCCAGAAGAACTGCCCGGTGAGACGGACCCATGCGAAAAGAGTAGTCACGACTTCGCTCCTGCGCGCTGATCTGCGGCCCCGAATACGGCGTCGATGTAGATGGATTTGTCGAGGAGCTGGCCGGCCGCCCGGTCCGCATAAGCGACAAACGGCTCAGCGAAAAAGCCGATCGTCAGCGTGACCGCGGCCAGCGTTACGATGGGCGTCAACATGATGAGCCGGGTCATTCTGTCGTTGCGCCAACCGCACAAATGGACTGCCGTGTGGGCAGGCGCAGCCTTCCAGAATGCCTCATTCCAGATCTTGATCATCGAATAGAGCGTCAGCAGCCCCACGATCAGCCCCGTCGCGGCGAGCGCGATGTGGCCGGCATCAAGGCTCGCTCTGATGACCGTGAATTTCGACCAGAAACCAGAAAGTGGCGGAAGGCCGGCCAGCGATAGCGCAGGGATCAGAAACAACACGCCCAACATGGGCAGGCTGCGGTAGAGACCTCCGATTTCTTTGAGGTGGAATGAGCCACCCGCCCTTTGAATCGCCCCTGCGATCAGGAATAGGTTCGCTTTCACGATAATGTGGTGAATGACGTATAAAATCGAACCGGCTACCGCCAACGGCGTCGCGATCGCAATGCCAAAAAGCATATAGCCGATTTGACTGATGATGTGAAAAGACAGAATTCGCCGGATGTCGAAATGCGCGGCTGCTCCCAGAACGCCCGTGATCATGGTGAGAGCGGCGATGGCGCCGACGATCGGTCCAGTGTAGCCCGCATCTCCGTCGAAGAGTAAAGTGAAGCTCCGGATGATCGCGTACACCCCGACCTTGGTCAGAAGCGCCGCAAAGATTGCCACGATGGGGGCAGACGCCGTGTGATAGGCCGCCGGCAGCCAGAAGAAGAGGGGGAAGACGGCGGCTTTTGCGCCAAAGGCGACGAGAAACAGGATTGCGAGCGTCGTGACCAGCCCCTGGTTCTCTAATGTCGGAATTACGCGGGCAAGATCCGCCATATTGAGTGTGCCCGTCACTCCGTAGAGGAAGGCGATGGCCATCAGGAAGAACGTCGTCGCAAGGAGGTTCAGGGCGATATACTTGACCCCCGCGTCAAGTTGCGCTCTGCCACCGCCAGCCGCGAGCAAGCCGCTGGAAGAGATCAGCATGATCTCGCACCAGACATAGAGATTGAAGATGTCACCGGTCAGGAATGCACCGGTCACGCCCAGGAGCAGGCCCTGATACAGTGGGTGGTAGAACGAACGTTCGCGTTCCACGACGTCGCCGGACAATCCATAAATGCCCACCACAACCGCCATCAGGCCAGTGATCAGCACCATGGCAGCGGCGAACATATCAGCCACGAAAGTGATGCCGAAGGGCGCGCGCCATGCGCCGAACTGGGTTGCGAGCACAGTCCCGTCGTAGGTCGCGGCGAGCAGCGCAACCGAGGACAGAAACAAGCCGAGGCTGGCGGCGAGGCCGATCAGGCGCTGCGCCTGTGGCTGGCTCCAGAGCATGGCTGAGAGCGCGACACCCAACAGCGGAAAAGCGATCGGCAATGTGAGCAAAACGTGGGTGTTCACGACACCGTCTCCCGTTTCGTGGCGGGCTTATCGGCTTTTCTCCGCGGGGCGTCGTCCGGAGGCTCGGCCGTGCGCATGTCCTCGGTATCGAGTGTGTCGAGCCGGCGGTTTGCGCTTTCGAACAGCACCACGGTGAAGGCGATCAGGGAGAACGAGATCACGATTGCCGTAAGGATCAGGGCCTGAGGAAGCGGGTTGGCGCTGATCGAGATCGCTGTCTCGCCTGCCTCTACCAGAGGCGGAACGCGTGTTCCCATGCGCCCGGAAACGAACAGAGAGAGGTTCGCCGCGTTGCTCAGGACCAGAAGCCCGAGCACGATGCGCAAGACGTTTCGAGACAGGATCAGATAGGCGGCAACAGCTACCATCACACCGAAGGCTAAGGCGAATACCGGTTCCACCTCAATTCTCCAAATAATATGAGAAAAAGGTGAGCACCGCGCCGATGACGGCGAAATAAACACCGACGTCGAAAAGAAGCGTGGTGCCGACCCCCAAATCTGGAAGCGGCCATTGATGAGTGAGATAAGGCTGCGCGAGAAATAGCGCTGGCAATCCGGAAACGAGCGCGAGTGCCAGGCCTGCCCCGATCATCGCCTTAGGTGAGACGCGGAGTGTGGACAGAAGCGAGTCGCGCCCACGTGGGAGGGCATGGACGACAAATCCAGCTGCCGCGATCAATCCACCGATGAAGCCGCCACCGGGCTCGTTATGCCCGCGCAGGAGCACATAGAGCGAAAAGATCAGTGCCCCCGGCAGCACGAGGCGGCTGCTGGTGAGCAGAATGAGCGATTTCATCAGTGCTTCTCCGACGATTTGCGGCGCAGTCCGGCTATGACCGCTGCTGCAGCGATTGCTGCCAGTCCGAGCACGATGATCTCGCCGAGGGTGTCCAGTGCCCGGAAATCGACGATGATGACGTTGACGAGGTTGCGGCCATGCGCTTCGGGAACACTCGCCTCCCGGAAATAGTCGGACAGTCGGCCGCCGAAGGGCTGCGCCAGCACGCTGAGGAGCACGAGTGCGGCCGCGAGCCCCAAGCTCGTCGCTATGCCTGCATCCGTCAGGCGCTCCGCTTTGGTGCGGTAGTCACACTCGCGGAAAGGAAGGCGTCCGACGATGGCCAGCAGGACGACGATTGCCAGCGTCTCGACCGAGAACTGGGTGAAGGCAAGATCCGGCGCACCCTGGAACAGGAAGAGGAGGGCGACGGCGAAGCCCACCATGCCAGCTGCCACAATGCCGGATACGAAGTTGCGCGCTCCAAGCACGGCCAGTGCTGCAATGACCAGCAGCGCCGCGATCACGACGTCGGGCGCAAGAGCATCTGCCCAGGACGGGATGGCGAAGCCACCACGCAGCATCAATGTCGCGAAGACAGCAACAGCGATGACACCGAGCGCCCGCCCGGCATAGGTTCGCAGACTCCCCGTCTGAATAAGATCAGTCTGCCACCGCGCGAGGCGATAGAGATTGTCCATGAGACGGTCATAGCCGTGGTCGGGACCCCATTGGTCGATCTGCCCAATACCGGCGAGACGGGTCCGCAACGTGTTCCAGTGGCGGAAGGCGACGAAACCCAGAGTCAACGTCAGCAGGCTCAGCACGAGCATCGGAGTGAGACCGTGCCAGTGCGACATGGTGTAGGTGACTTGCTGACCGACCATGGCGCTCGCGGCGGGCAAGACCAAACCCTCGGCAATTGTCCAAGGGGCGATGCCGAAGAAAAGGCCCAGGATACCGAGCAGTGCGGGTCCGCCAAGCATCGCAAACCCCGGATCATGGGGCAGCTTGGGCATCAGGATGCGATCGCCCGTGAAGCAACGGATCGCGATGAGGGATGCGATCACGACCAGGACTGAGCTGGCGAGAAGAGTCACCCCGACAACCAGCCACCAGCCAGCGGCCGCCAGACTTGTCTCGTAGAGCAACTCTTTCGACAGGAAGCCGATGAAGGGCGGCAGACCGGCCATCGACAGCCCGCCCAAAAGTGCAACGGCGTTGGTGAGCGGCATGAAATGGTGCAGACCGCGAATGACAGATCCGTCGCGAAGCCCGGTCTCGTGGTCGATGATGCCGACGACGAGGAACAGGCAGGCCTTGTAGAGCGCGTGCACGATCAGGAATGTGACCGCAGCGATGGCAGCAAGCTCACCAGGAATGCCGACCAGCATCGTCAGCGTGCCAAGTGAGATGATGGTCGAGTAGGCAAGGATCCGCTTCAGATCCACCTCGCGCAGCGCCAGGACAGAGCCGACCAACATGGTCAAGGCTCCGAACGTGGTCAGTAGAATGATCCAGAGAGCATGATCCCCGAAAACCGGGTCGAGACGCGCGAGCAGGTAGACACCGAGCTTCACCATAGTCGCCGAGTGCAGGAACGCCGACACCGGAGTGGGCGCGACCATCGCGTTGGCGAGCCAGGAATGGAGCGGCGCCTGGGCCGACTTCGCGAAGGCTCCGGCTGCGATCAGCACGATGATCGCCGGCGCGAGCGGGTGCGCCGCGATGATTTCGCCTCGCCTTAGGATTTCGGTGATCGAATAAGTCCCCGCGACCGATCCGAGCAGGATCACACCGGCCAGCAACGCGAGACCACCCGCCACCGTCACAAGCAAGCCTTGCTGAGCCGATCGCCGCCCTTCGGCCTGCTCCGGCGCGTAGCCTATCAGCAGGAAGGAGGTGATGCTGGTCAGCTCCCAAAAGACCGCGAGCAGTACGAGGTCGTCAGCGAGCACTGCACCGAGCATCGACGCCATGAAGAGCGTCAACACAACGTAGAAGCGCATCAGCCGGTCCTCGCCGCGCAGATACGCGGACGCATAGAGGAACACCGCGGCGCCAACGCCCGAGATGATCAACGCGAAGAGGAGTGACAGGCCATCGAGCCTGAATGCGGCCTCGATCCCGAGGCTCGGAATCCAAGGATGCGTCTCGAGCACACGCCCGCCGATGACGATCTCTGGCAGGAAACTGCAAAAAGCACCGAAGAGGAGTGCGGGCACCAGCGCGACGAGAGGCGAGGATCGCCATCCGGCCAGTCCGACGAGTGGCGTGAACACGAAGGGGAAGGCGACCAGCGCGAACAGAGTCATTGATGGTGCTTTTTCCATTGCTCGGAACTTCCTCCCCTATGGAAGTTCCATGCCAATTCGCTCGCTGCCTGCGATCGGGCCGAAAACCGTTGGGTTTTCGCCAGAAACGGCTCTGGTCAACCATCAGGCGGTCAAGGAAAGTGAACATCCGGGCCTGACCGCCGTTTGCGAATGTGAACATCCGCATGACGCATGATGGCCGTCAGTTCTGCAAGCAGGGGGCTGCTGAGGGAGCCGCGCTCTCGCCTTCAGTACTTCTTGGGATCAGGCGCGCGCCGATCCTCTCTTGGCGGCAGGAGCATCGATCGCTAGTAGTAGTCCAAATCAGATGCATGCTGCGCGTTGAGGCAGCGCAAAAAAATTGGAGGAAGCCGACGTGGACTATGTCCTTGAGGCAGAGGGATTGACGAAGCAATTCAGCGGCTTTTGCGCCGTCTCAAACGTCTCGCTCGCCTTGGAGCGTGGCTCAATCCATGGCTTGATCGGACCCAACGGTGCTGGCAAGACCACGTGCTTCAACCTTCTGACGAAGTTTCTCGAGCCGACTGCTGGCGTGATACGTCTCAACGGACGGGACATCACCGGCCTTCCATCGGACGCTGTCGCGCGCCTCGGCATGGTGCGATCGTTTCAGATCTCGGCGACATTCCCGAATCTGACCGTACTCGAGAACGTCCGGCTGGCTGTGCAACGCTCGCGTGGCAACTCGTTTGATTTCTGGCGCAGCAAGATCGTCCTCAAGGACCTGAATGCGAAAGCCTACGATCTGATCGAAGCTGTCGGGCTTGAAGAATTCGCCGAAGTGAGAGCTATCGAGCTGCCTTACGGACGCAAGCGCGCTCTGGAGCTTGCCACGACACTTGCACTCGCCCCCGAGGTCATGCTGCTCGACGAGCAGACGGCGGGCATGGGGCATGAGGACGTCGGGCGCATCACGAACCTGATCCGGCGTGTGTCGAAAGGGCGTACCACGTTGATGGTGGAGCACAATCTGGGGGTCGTCGCAGATCTCTGCGATCGCATCACAGTGCTTACCCGCGGTGAGGTCCTGGCCGAGGGAGACTACGCGACAGTCTCCAAGGATGCTCGGGTGATCGAGTCCTACATCGGAGGCGGCGTGCATGCCTGAAATCATGCTGGACGTCAGAAATCTCCATGCGTGGTACGGCCAAAGCCATGTCCTTCATGGCGTGGACATGACGGTCAACCGTGGCGAGCTCGTCACTCTGCTCGGCCGGAATGGTGCCGGGAAATCGACGACGCTGAAGTCGATTATGGGCGCCGTCCCCAAGCGGACGGGGTCCATCCGCTTCGAGGACACCGAGACGGTCGGGCTCGCGCCGCACGAAATTGCGCGCCTTGGCATCGCATTCTGTCCTGAGGATCGCGGTATCTACGCGACCTTGGATGTCGAGGAGAACTTGCGGCTCCCGCCCGTGGTGCGCGCCGGCGGCATGTCTGTCGATACGGTCCTGGAGCTCTTTCCGAATCTTCGCGCGCGCCTTCGCAGCCCCGGCACGCGGCTCTCTGGCGGCGAGCAGCAAATGCTCGCAATAGGGCGCATTTTGCGTACTGGAGCACCACTTCTGCTGCTGGATGAACCGACGGAAGGACTTGCGCCAGTCGTCGTCGAGCAAATCGGCGCAGTGATTCGACGTCTCAAGGCCGATGGGTTCACTATCGTGATGGTCGAGCAGAATGTCCGATTTGCCAGTACCGTCGCGGACCGCCATTACGTGATGGATCGCGGGCGTATCGTCGAGGCCTTCGATAATGCAAGCCTGACTGCGCAGTTCGATCGCGTGGTGAGCCTACTGGGTGTCTAGCTCCGGATCGGGCTCATTCTTCATCTGCCTGTGCATCTGGAAACGCGATGGCCGGAAGCCGGTCATGCGCTTAAAAGTATTGGAGAAGGCAAAGGGGTTCTGATAGCCGACCTCGTGTGCTACCTCCTCGATCGTGACTTGGCTGGTCGCTAATCTATGCGCTGCCTGCTGGATGCGCAGATAGGTGAGCTGCTGCATAGGGCTGCGGCCAAGACTTGCCTGGCACAAGCGACGCAAGTGCTCGCCGCTCATGCTCGCCAGTTTAGCAAGCTCGCCAACTGTCCATGTATAACCAAGATCCGTTTGAACCGCCTCCCATACCGCGCGCAAGCGGTCCTCGCGCTGCAGCGGCTCGGCAAAGCGTGAAATGTAGTGCTCGATCAGGTCGATCCACAGCGTCGCCGAGCTCGAGCTGGCACTTGCCTGCATCTCTCGACAGAGCCCGAGAATGGCATGTTGGAGTGGCTCCGCGTCGAAGCGCGCCATCACCGGTGCGATGAAGCCGATCGCAGACCGCGGTGATTGCGGCATGTAGCGCACCCAGCAGTATTGCCAACGCTTGGACGGGATGGCGTGGAAGGCGTGCAGCACGTGAGCCGGAGCCAGAGAGACCATGCCGGCCCGATGGGGACGCCAGCGCCCATCGAGAAGGATCCGCCCCTCGCCGCCGAGGCTTGCGTGCACGTAGGTGCCACTCAGGTGTGTTCTGACTATGCGATAGGGGACGGCCGCATCACCGACTCCGACATGGGAAATGAGTCGCTTCTTCAGCGCGCTACAGTCCTCGGCGCGCAGGATGAGCTGCTTGGTGTTGCGGCCCACGGTGTGTGTTTCAGATAGATCATCGTGCGAACTAACCATGGATCAAGCCTGATGAGTTCCACTAGTGTGGAGAATAATAATAACTCTGCAATAGTCCTATAGGGAGGACCCATGGCAAGGCAACTCACGAAGTTCATGGCTGCGGCCTCGATACTGGCTCTTGGAGCGAGCGGTGTTGCGGCCCAGGTTTCGGACGATGTTGTGCGTATCGGTGTGCTTGCCGATATGTCCGGCATTTACAGTGACCTCTCCGGCAAGGGCGCGGTGGAGGCCGTCAAGATGGCAGCCGAGGACTTCGGCGGTACGGTTCTCGGCAAGAAGATCGACATCGTCTTTGCCGATCATCTCAACAAGCCCGATGTGGGCGCCGCCAAGGCTCGCGAGTGGTTCGACACCGGCGGTGTCGATCTGATCAACGATCTCGCCAACTCGGGCGTCGCACGCGCGGTCGCCGCCGTTGCCAAGGAAAAGAAGCGCCACGTCATCGTCAATGGCGCGTCCAACATGGGTATCACCAACGAACTCTGCTCGCCGTACGCGATCCACTATGCCTACGACGCTTATTCGCTGGCACACGGCACAGGCAAGGCGGTCGTCGAGAATGGCGGCAAGACCTGGTTCTTCCTGACCGTCGACTTCGCCTTCGGCATCGGCCTCGAGCAGCAGGTCTCGAATGTGGTGCGCTCATTCAATGGCCGCGTTGTCGGCGCTGCGCGTCATCCGCTCGGCACGACAGACTTTTCCTCATACATCCTACAGGCACAAGCCTCGAAGGGCGAAATCATCGGCATTGCGTCGACGGGCGCCGACGCGGTGAACGCAATCCGTGCGGCAGCGGAATTCGGTGCCACCAAGAACCAAAAACTCGCAGCACTCCTGCTGTGGATCGAGGATGTGCACGCTCTCGGCCTCGAAGCGGCGCAGGGCCTCCTGCTGACCAATGCTTGGTACTGGGACATGAACGACGAGACGCGTAAGTTCGCGCAGCGCTTCTACGATCGCGTCGGCAAGATGCCGAACATGGCGCAGGCCGCGGACTACTCCTCGACGATGTTCTATCTCAATGCGGTGAAGGAAGCGGGCACAGACGATCCCGACAAGGTGTCGGCCAAGATGCGCGAAATGACGGTCAGTGACATGTTCACCAAGGAGGGCAAGGTGCGCGTCGACGGCCGCTTCGTGCACGACATGTATCTCTGGCAGGTGAAGGCGCCGGCTGAGTCCACGAAGCCCTGGGACTACTTGAAGCACGTCGCGACGATACCGGCGGATCAGGCTTTCCAGCCGCTGTCGGAAAGCAAGTGCGATCTCGTGAAGAAGTAGCACACGACGGCCACTGCGCTGGTGCCTGCCGCCAGCGCAGTGCCTCCTCATTGGACACGAGCTCATCAGGCTGACAGTGTGCTGTTGTCGTCAGCCTGCGCGAAGGCGGCGGACCGCCAAGCGAGATCGAGGATCACATGGAGATCTTGGGCGTACCGATCCAGGCCTTTCTCGGGCAGATCATGCTCGGCCTGGTCAATGGTGCCTTCTACGCCGTGTTGAGCCTCGGTCTCGCAATCATCTTCGGCCTGCTGCGCGTCGTGAATTTCGCGCATGGTGCTTTTTTCATGACAGGCGCGTTCATGGCCTTTCTCATTGGCCGCAATCTCGGCCTCGGCTACTGGCCGGCGATGATCATGGCGCCGCTGGTTGTCGGCGTGCTCGGACTTCTGTTCGAGCGTTTTTTCCTGCGCCGCATTTACGGGCTCGACCCGCTCTACGGGCTGCTTCTCACCTTCGGGCTCGTTCTGGTGTTGGAAGGCAGTTTTCGCGTTGCCTTCGGGTCCTCGGGTCATCCCTTTCCCGTTCCGCAACAGCTCACCGGCGCATGGAACCTGGGCTTCATGATCCTGCCCATCTACCGTGCCTTCGTCATCCTCGTCGCGATCATTGCATGCGTCGGCACTTGGGTGCTGATCGAAAAGACTCGCATGGGGTCATACCTCCGAGCGGCTACCGAGCGACCCGAGCTCACCCAGTCTTTCGGGATAAATGTACCCGTTCTCCTGACAGTGACTTACGGTGCCGGTGTCGCTCTCGCCGGGTTCGCCGGCGTTCTCGCGGCCCCGATCCAGCACGTCAATCCGTCCATGGGATCGGATCTCGTCATCATCGTCTTTGCGATCGTCGTAATCGGTGGACTTGGCTCGATCCTGGGGTCGGCAGTCACCGGCCTGGGGCTCGGCGTGCTCGAAGGACTGACGAAGGTCTACTATTCGGAAGCTTCCACCACCGTCGTCTTCCTTGTCATGGCGCTCGTCCTGCTACTTCGGCCCGCTGGCCTATTCGGTCGTGAGGACGGCTGACATGCGCAAGGCCCCCACAAAAGGTTTAATCCTCGCGCTCGTTGCCGCGCTGATCATCATTCCCTTCGTGCCGCATCTCTTCTACCCCGTCTTCGTCATGAAGATGATGTGCTTTGCCCTCTTTGCCTGCGCCTTCAATCTGCTGCTTGGGCATACCGGCATCGTCTCGTTCGGTCACGCTGCCTTCTTCGGCGGCGCAGCGTACGTAACGGGCTACAGCGTGCGCGAGATGGGCCTGACGCCGGAGATCGGCATCATCGCAGGCGTTCTCTTCGCGGCAGCCCTCGGCGCTGTCTTCGGCGCGCTGGCCATTCGACGGCAGGGCATCTACCTCGCGATGATCACGCTCGCGCTGGCGCAGATGGTCTACTTCACATTCCTGCAGGCGCCGTTCACGGGCGCCGAGGACGGCATGCAACCGATTCCCCGCGGTCATCTGTTCGCGCTTATCGATCTGCGCAGTGATTTCAATCTCTACTTTCTTGTCCTGGCTTGCGTGGCTGGCGGCCTATGGCTGGTGAATCGCATCGTGAATTCGCCGTTCGGTGAAGTCCTGCGCGCGATCCGCGAGCATGAGCCTCGGGCGCGCTCCCTCGGCTACGCGGTCAACCGCTACAAAATCCTCGCATTCGCTCTTTCAGCCGGTATTTCGGGGCTTGCCGGCTCCCTCAAATGTCTGGTCTTTCAGCTCGCCGCACTCACGGACGTCCACTGGCACATGTCGGGCGACGTGATTTTGATGGCGATCCTGGGCGGAATGAACTCTGTGTTCGGACCAGCTGTGGGCGCCGTGCTCATCTCGATGCTCCACCACTATTTCGACGCTCTTGGAGCTTGGGTCACCATCTTCGTGGGTCTCATCTTCATGGCATGTGTTCTCGTTTTCCGCCGCGGCATTCTCGGCGAGCTCAATCACATGCTTCAGCAACGCCAATCAACAAGTCCTCGCCTCAGGGAAAGCACTCATGCCTCGGTTTGAACGAAAGGATATCGTAGAACGCTTCCACGACATGATCCGCCGTGGAGAGCCGATTGTGGGAGGCGGTGCGGGAACCGGAATCTCCGCCAAGTGCGAGGAGGCGGGCGGTATCGATCTCATTATCGTTTATAACTCAGGCCGCTATCGCATGGCCGGGCGGGCCTCGTCGGCCGGACTTCTCGCATACGGCAACGCGAACGATATCGTGCGCGAAATGGCTGTCGAGATCCTGCCCGTGTGCAAGAAGACGCCCGTCATTGCCGGTGTGAATGGCACGGATCCATTCATCATCATGCCTGTGTTCCTGAAAGAGCTGAAAGAGCTCGGCTTTTCCGGCGTGCAAAACTTCCCGACGGTCGGCATCATTGACGGGACCTTCCGCGTCAGCCTCGAGGAAACCGGCATCAACTTCTCGAGCGAGATCGACATGATCCGGCAGGCGCACCAATTGGACCTGCTGACAACGCCTTACGTCTTCTCTGCGGATGAGGCCGCCGAGATGGCCCGCGCTGGCGCCGATATCATCGTGCCGCACATGGGGGTGACCACCGGCGGTACGATCGGCGCCACGACGGCAAAGTCACTTGCGCGATCCGTGGAGCTCATCGATGAATGGGCCGAGGCGGCGCGGCGCATCCGAAAGGATGTCATCATCATCGCCCATGGCGGTGCAATTTCGTCGCCTGAGGACGTCGATTACGTGCTTAGGAACAGCGAGCACTGCAACGGCTTCTACGGAGCGAGCAGCGTCGAGCGTCTGCCGGTCGAGCTCGCCATCGAAAATCACATCAAGACCTTCAAGAGTCTGACGTCACTCAAGGAGCAGGGAGGGAAGAGAAAATGGCACGCGTCTACATCAGCGCCGTAATGGATATTCCTCTGGAAGAGGCCTGGGCTGTTCTACGCGACTTCAACGCGCTGCCCGTTTATCATCCCTTCTTCTCGAAGAGCGAGATCGAGGGCGGTCTGCCGTCCGACAAGATCGGATGCGTGCGAAACTTCTATACGCATGAGGGCGGCCATATCCGGGAGGAGCTGCTGACGCTCTCGGATCGCGAGCACGTGTGCTGCTATCGCATTCTCGAGGCGACGCTCCCCGTCCAGAACTACGTTGCCGAGATGCGCCTCAAGCCAATCACTGAGGGCAACAAGACATTCGGCGAGTGGTGGGCCGAGTACGACGTCGCGGATAAGGATGCCGAGAGCGTTCATAAAATTGTGAGTGATACGTTCCGCCTCGCCTTCGAAGGCGCGGTGAGGGTCGCGCGGCAGAGAAGGGATCATTGAGCGGAGGAAAACATGGTCCCTACCGCTTATGTGGTCGGAACTTTCGACACAAAGGCCGAGGAGCTGCGCTATGTGGCGAGCCTTCTGCGCGCAGCCGGCCTCCAAGTGCAAACCGTCGACGTCGGTACGAAGTCCCCGGCGATGGACGCAGATTTTTTGGCCTATACCGTTGCGGCATTTCATCCGGACGGCAAGTCCGCGGTCTTTGATGTCGGGGATCGCGGCGCCGCCGTTACAGCCATGGCGACCGCTCTCCTTCGGTTCATCGGCTCGCGAGGCGACCTGGGCGGGATCATCGGCCTCGGAGGCTCCGGTGGAACGGCGATCATCGCGCCTGCGATGCGCTCGCTCGCCATTGGTGTGCCGAAGGTGATGGTCTCGACCATGGCCGCTGGAAACGTGAGCCAGTACGTCGATGTTCACGACATCACGATGATGTTTCCCGTGACCGACATCGCCGGGCTCAACAAGCTGTCCCGCGTCGTGCTTGCGAACGCGGCGCATGCGTTGGCTGGCATGATGCTCCGCTCGCCCCCGGTGAGCACAGATAGCCGCCCCGCCCTCGGGCTCAGCATGTTTGGCGTCACGACGCCGTGCATACAGCAGCTCACGCAACGCTTAGCGCCGGACTTCGAGTGTCTGGTGTTCCATGCCAATGGACCGGGCGGGCGAGCATTGGAAGCGATCGCCTCGGCAGGACTGCTGCGGGGCATGGTCGATATCACCACCACGGAAGCGGCGGATCATCTCCTGGGCGGCGTTTGCACGGCTGGGCCTGAGCGTCTGGACGTCGTGGCCAAGACGGGCATTCCCTGGATCGGCTCTTGTGGTGCGCTCGATATGGTTAATTTCTGGGCTCCGGACTCCATTCCGGAGAAATATCGAGGGCGTCTTTTTCACGCCCACAACCCCAATGTCACATTGATGCGCACGACGGGTTCAGAGCTGGGAGAGATTGCGGCTTGGATCTGCAGCAAACTCAATGCCTCAGCGGGCCCGGTGCGTCTGCTGTTGTCCTTGGGCGGTGTCTCCGCGCTCGATGCGCCAGGGCAAAAGTTTCACGACCCGTCCGCCAACGCTGCTCTCTTCGAGGCTTTCGAGCGTCATTTCATCGTGAGCGATACGCACCGCCTGAAGAAGGTGCCACACCACATCAACGAGCCGGCCTTCGTCGATGCGGTGGACAAGGAGGTCCGCGATCTCTTCTTTGTCTAGTCCTGGTAGCAATCAATCACCGAGCACTTTGCGGAGCGAAGCCTCGATCTGACCACCACAGTAAGCGTCGCCATAGTCCTGCTTCGCCTTGGCGGCCAGCTTGGCGAGCGATGGCAACTCGGCAACCCGCCGTGTGAGAGCGGCTGTCATCGGCGCCGTCTCTTCAAGCATCGCGTCAGTCTTCTCGAAGCGGTCGGTCATCGTTGACCAGAGAGTGGCCGACACGACGTCGGCGATGCCAGGCTCCCCGCCGCCGAGAAGGTAGCCCGAGTCTGCTTTGAGGCCATGGCGGCGGCCGGTCTCTTCCCATAACGACATCCACTTCTCGAGGCGCGGCGTGAAATCCTGCCAACGCTTCTTCGTCCACATCTCGCGGCCGCCATCCAGCGTGATGTCGTCGATCACATCGCTGGCGTCGTTGACGACCTTCATCGTCATGGCGCGCAG
>JAEZHL010000012.1 GCA_023416575.1 Pseudomonadota bacterium | reverse complement strand
CAGCCAAGATGGCCCGCCCGGCCAGCGGCCAGATTGCAGCGACGCCGACCAGCGCGGCGGCGACTGACGCGACGCCCGGGTCGGTGACGGCCGGCGGCGACGTCCTGTTCGGATATCAGCGGGTGGGTTTCGGAATCGACCGCGATACCATCCGCGTCGGTGGCGAAATCGGCAAGTTCGACAAGATCCGCCTCCGAGTTCTGGAGAACGACGTTTTCCTCAACGAACTCAAGGTGATCTATCTCAACGGTGAGCCCGACGTGCTGGCCGTCAATGCCGAGATCAAGCAGAACACGCGGACCAAATGGCTGCCCATCAAAGGGGACCGCTTCATCCGCGAGATCCAGATGAGCTATCGCTCGCGCCCGACCTTCAAGGGGATGGCGCGGATTGAGGTCTACGGCGACTACGCTTCCAACTGGCTCGGGCCGCAGGGTGAGGGCCGCAAATACAACCAGGGCTGGGTGCTGCTCGGCGCCAAGACGGCTGGCTTCATCGGCTTCGACAAGGAGGCGATCACGGTCGGCCGCAACGAGGGCGGCTTCAAGAGGCTCCGCGTCAGCGTCAAGGAGCGGGCCGTGACGCTGAACGAGCTGAGGGTCGTCTATGCCAACGGCAGCGAGGACGTGATCCCCGTCAAAGCACGCGTGGAAGCCGGCTCCTCCTACGGACCCGTCGATCTCAAGGGCGGCTCGCGTGCCATCAAGGAGGTTCGGGCGATCTATCGCTCGCGCTTCTTCGACAAGGCCGCCGTCGGTAAGGGCGGCGCGACCGTCGAGATCTGGGGGCAGCATTAACGCGATTTGCAACCAGCCGGACCTGTCTCCGGCTGGTTGATTTCCTTGCTAGTCCGTGGCTTGGCTAGCCCCGGCTGAGGCCCTTTTCCTCGAGCTCGCGCAGGTATCCCGCCCAGCGACGGTCCTTCTCGCGGCCGAGGAGTTCCAGGTACGACCAGGCGTAGAGCCCCGTGTCGTGCCCGTCGTCGAAGACGATCCGCACTGCATAGTTGCCGACCGGCCGCAGCTCCTTGATCTTGACGTTCCGCTTGTGGGCGACCGTGACGCGCTGGTCGGGGCTGTGGCCCTGGACCTCGGCTGACGGGCTCATCACGCGCAGCATTTCAGCTGACAGCTCGTAGCTCTCGCCACCCTCGAACGTGACCTTGAGCGCGTCGTGGTCCGGGCTGATGTCCAGTCTCGGCGGCTTGACCCGGGCGCCCTGTGCGGCCTGCACCTCGGCCCACGTCTTGGCCGCGATATCACGATAGACCTGCGCGTGCGGGCTGTCGGGATTGGTGGCGACGACCGGCTGGCCGGCGTCGGAGCGGGCGCGGATCTCCATATGCAGCGGCACGGCCCCGAGGAATGGGATGCCGAGGCTCTCAGCTTCGTGCGCGGCGCCGCCGTGGCCGAAGATATCCGAGCGCTCGCCGCACTTCGGGCAGATGTAGTAGCTCATGTTCTCGATGATACCGAGCACCGGCACGTCGACCTTGCGGAACATGTTGAGGCCCTTGCGGGCGTCGATCAGCGCGAGGTCCTGCGGCGTCGAGACGATGACGGCGCCTGAGAGCGGCACCTGCTGCGCCATGGTGAGCTGCACGTCGCCGGTGCCGGGCGGCATGTCGATGACCAGCACGTCGAGGTCATCCCAGGCGACCTCGCGCAACATCTGATTGAGGGCCGACACCACCATCGGACCCCTCCAGATGATCGGCGTGCCTTCATCGACCAGGAAGCCCATGGACATGACCTGCAAGCCGTAGCCCTGCATCGGCCTGAGCGTGTTGCCAGACACGACCTGCGGGCGACCCGTCAGGCCCAGGAGCCGTGGCTGCGAGGGGCCATAGATGTCCGCATCGAGAATGCCAGCCTTGAGGCCGATGGCGCGGAAGCCGAGGGCGAGATTGACCGCTGTGGTCGATTTGCCGACGCCCCCCTTGCCGGATGCGACCGCGATCAGATGCTTCACGCCCGGCACGCCGGCCATCTGCCGGCCGCCACCAGCTGCCTGCGGCCGGGGTGCTGCTGCCGGGGCAGCCTGGGCCGCGCGTGCCTGCTGCACGCGGGGGTGCTCGGCAACGCCGCCTGCGCGGGGCTGAGGTGCCGCACGTCCCCCGCTCGTCTCCGCGGTCAGCACCGCCGTCACGCCGGAGACGCCAGGAATTTCGCTCACCACCTTCTCGGCGGCCTGGCGCAGCGGCTCCAGCTCCGAGGCACGCTCGACCGGCACGGTGATCGAGAAATAGACCCGCTGGTCTTTGATCAGGATTTCCGACACGAGGCCGAGCTCGACGATATTGCTCTCGAGATCCGGCCCCTTCACTCGGCGGAGTTCCTCGAGGACCTGATCCTTGGTTACGGACATGCTCATCTCCTTGGCCTGCGGCGCGGGACCACTTTCATCCCTGACCTCGTTCCGGCCATTCGGCGAAAGTGGTAGTTCAAACGCTGGAACTCGCTGTGCTCGGCCGCTATACACGCGATCAATCGCCGAGTGCACCACGTTGATTACTTTATATCGGTAAGAAGGGGCGAGGGATGCAGGGTCTGCTGGCTTTCAGTCGCACGATCGACCGAATAACGGAGTGGATCGGCAGGGTGGTGGCATGGCTCGTGGTAGCTGCTATCCTCATCAGCGCTGGCAACGCTGTCGTGCGCAAGCTCTTCGACACCAGCTCCAACGCCTGGCTCGAGTTGCAATGGTGGCTCTTCGGCGCCGTCTTCCTGCTCTGCGCCTCCTGGACGCTGTCCTCGAACGAGCACATCCGCATCGACATCGTGAACAACCACCTGTCGCGGCGCACCCGGAATGTCATCGACGTGATGGGCCATGTGCTGTTCCTGACACCCATCTGCCTCGTGGTCCTCTGGACCTCCATCCCCTTCTTCTGGCGCTCGTATCTTCAGAACGAGCAGTCCTCCAACGCCGGCGGCCTGCCCCTCTATCCGCCGAAGCTCCTCGTCGCGCTCGGCTTCGCACTGCTTCTCCTGCAAGGGATCTCCGAGCTCATCAAGCGGGTCGCCATCATGCGTGGCCAGATCGAGGACACCTCGGCAGGTGGTGGCCACTTGGCTTCGGCAGAGGCTGAGGCGAGGCGGCTGCTCGAGGAGGGTGGGGCCACAGATGGAAGGTAGTGGCCCGAGGAGCGGCTCAGCCCGCTGATGTTAGGTTCTTCGACTATCTCCATGACACGATCCAAGTGAGACGATACGCCGAGCTGTCCCGAGGGGGGAATTCCTAGATGGCCGCATTCATCGCGGAAAACATGGCGCCCATCATGTTCGTGGCGCTCGTCTTTTTCCTTCTGCTCGGCTATCCGGTGGCATTCGCGCTTGGGGCCGTAGGCCTTCTGTTTTTCGTCATCGGGGTCGAGCTGGCGCCCCTTTCGGACGGCACGATCAATCTCTACTGGCCGCTGCTCCAGTCGCTGCCCGAACGCATATTTGGGGTGATGAACAACGACACGCTGCTTGCGGTCCCGTTCTTCACGTTCATGGGGCTCATTCTCGAACGCTCGGGGATGGCGGAGGATCTGCTCGATACGATCGGCCAGCTTTTCGGCACCGTGCGCGGCGGCCTTGCTTATGCTGTCATCGTCGTAGGCGCGCTACTCGCGGCCACCACCGGCGTCGTGGCCGCGTCCGTGATCTCGATGGGCCTCATCTCGCTGCCGATCATGCTGCGCTATGGCTATGACAGGCGCGTCGCGACGGGCGTGATTGCTGCCTCCGGAACGCTCGCCCAGATCATTCCGCCTTCGCTCGTTCTCATCGTCATGGCCGACCAGCTCGGCCGCTCGGTTGGCGATATGTACGCCGGCGCCTTCCTCCCCGGCCTGATCCTGGCTGGTCTCTATGCCAGTTACGTCTTCGTGGTCAGCATCTTCTATCCGAAGGCCGTGCCGGGTCTCCCGCCGGACGCGATCGGTTTCAGGGAAGCCAACGGCTCGCGCGGGCTCGTCTCTCTGGCCATCCTGACGTTGGTGTCGGCTGCCGTTGGCTGGTACGTGATGCGTGACACCAGCTACCGCGGCGCCGACTTCGTGATCCTCACCATGGCCGTGGCCATCGTGTTCGCCTTCGCGGTCGCGGTCGTGAACTGGGTCATCGGCAAGATGACCGGTTTTCGGTTCCTGTCCCTTTTCGCGCAGCAGGTCACCTTCGTCATGGTGCCCCCGCTGTTCCTGATCTTCCTCGTTCTCGGCACGATCTTCATCGGTCTTGCGACGCCGACCGAGGGCGGTGCCATGGGTGCGGTCGGCGCCATGCTTCTCGCCCTGGCCAAGCGCGTGACTGATCGCGACCCGCGCCGGTTCAACTTCGCCATCGTGAAGTCGGCGACGGAAGCCACCGCGAAGCTGTCGGCCTTCGTCCTGTTCATCCTGATCGGCGCGCGCATCTTCTCGCTGACCTTCTACGGCGTGAACGGGCACCTTTGGGTCGAGCATCTGTTGACGTCACTGCCGGGCGGCGAGATCGGCTTCCTGGTCTTCATCAACCTGCTGATCTTCGTGCTGGCATTCTTCCTCGACTACTTCGAGCTGGCGTTCATCATCATCCCGCTGCTCGTTCCTGCAGCGGAGAAGCTCGGCATCGACCTGATCTGGCTCGGCGTGATGCTCAGCGTGAATATGCAGACGAGCTTCATGCATCCGCCGTTCGGCTTCGCCCTGTTCTTCCTGCGCTCGGTCGCACCGCGCTATGCCTTCAAGGACAAGGTGACCGGCAAGATGACGGACCCCGTCACCACGGGGCAGATCTACCAGGGCGCGATACCCTTCGTGATCATCCAGTGCGTCATGGTGGGACTGGTCATCGCCTTCCCGGGGATGGTCATGCACTACAAGGGCACGACACCGCAGATCGATCCGAGTCAGGTCGAAATTCAGCTGCCGGATTTCGGCACTGGCGGGCCGAGCGGGTTTGGGGCGCCGCCGTCGTTCGGACCGGCGTTCCCGAGTGCTCCTCCGTCCTTCGGCGCGCCGCCAGCGTTCCCCTCGGAGCCGCCTGCGTTCCCGTCGGCACCGCCAGCATTCCCCTCGGCGCCTCCTGCGTTCGACACGCCCGCACCGGCGGCACCGCAGACCGAGGCTCCGCCCGCGCCGCGAGCACCGGAGGGCACGACACCCAAGGCTGACTGATGGCTGGGGCGTGATTGGCTGATCGGACCGGCTCTGGAGCGCGGCGCTCCATGTACCTGCGCTCCCGGATGGCCCGCGGAGGAGTGGGATCAGGTCCCTGCGAGGGTTCTCTCGAGCAAAGAAAAGGCCCGGTGCCGTGCAC
>JAEZHL010000007.1 GCA_023416575.1 Pseudomonadota bacterium | reverse complement strand
GTAGGGAGGCCCACCCCTCGGAAATGGCGAGAGATCTCTAAAGCGATGCGGCGATAGTCTCGATCGGAAGAATGAATGTCAGCGCGCCCAGAGGCGATTCAATAAAGCCATATTTCTTATAAAAACTTCCCGCAATCTCGTCTTTGGCGTGTATCAAAAGAGCCCTCACGCCGACGATTTCCGACACTTGCAAGGCGCGCAGCATCGCCTCCTTGAGCAACCCCTTTCCAATCCCTTGCTCCCGACATCTCGTGTCAACTGCGAGACGCGTCAGAATCATGACAGGGATGTTATCCGGAGCGTTACGCTGCATTCTTTTGGGCAGCTCGGCGCGCACAATCGCGCCAGTTGCGAGCGAATAATACGCGACCACCTGCCGACCAACGCACACGACGTACGTTCTCGCAGTCAGACCTTCTGCTTTCAGCGCCCGATTCTTGAGCCAGTCATCCAACGGCGGCACACCGCAGGAAAACTTGGCGACATCGTGATCCTTCGACAAAGGAGTCGGCGCTGCAAGAACAGCACCGAGCGCCTCTGCAATTTGGGTCACTTCTCCCATGGTGCTTTGCTCGCCATCAACTTTTTCAAGGCTGGTGTGGGCGGCGGAGGCGAATTCAAAATGCGCATGAGCGCATCATGTTGCTCATTTGTGAGCGGGAACAGACGACGGTCCAACAACACATCGATTGCGTGCTGCCGCGCGCTTTCCAACATAAACTCAGTACGCGACTTACCGAGAACGGCCGCAGCCGTATCAATCAACTCACGTGTCTCCAAGGAGACGCGCAGATTGATCTTCGTGGTCTTCTCCGTTTCCGTCTGTGCCGTGCGCTCCCGTATTGCAACGGCGGACGACATGGCTTGCTTCCTCTTCGAGTCAACTATCGACTGTATAGACCGTCTAGACGAACGTACGCACATTGTCAATACGCTTGTGCGGACAGCGTGCGCATGGGCCGGACCACGCCACGGTATCACAAGACCGCCCACGACTGCGCTTGCATGAGTTGAACGAGCACTCAGACTTGCCCCCCTCACCCGATCCTGCGAGAAGCGATGCACGCAAATCAAACTCGGGGAACCACCAGGGATGTCAGCGAAAGACGAGACGATCGGCTTCATCGGCCTTGGCGCGATGGGTCGCGGCATGGCGGCAAACTGCGTAAAGAAGGGCTTCAAGCTCGTCGTACACGATCTCAAACCCGAGCCGGTCGAGGAGCTCGTCGCGTTGGGCGCAACGGCGGCCAAGGACGCGGCTGAGGTCGCGCGCCAGTGCTCGATCATCATCACGGTCCTGCCAGCGGGCAAGGAAGTGACCGAGACCATCATGGCGCCGGGCGGCCTGTTCGACCATGCCAAGCCCGGTACGCTCGTGATGGATCTCTCGACGGTCGAGCCGGAGACCACCGACCGTCTGCATGCCGAAGCGAAGCGCCGCGGCTTCAAGGCCGTCGATGCACCGATCGGACGCCTCGCCTGGCACGCGGAGCGTGGCGAGAGCCTGTTCATGGTCGGCGCCAAGACCGAGGATTTCGAGCGCGTGAAGCCATTGCTCGAAGCGATGGGCTCCACGATCCACCATTGCGGCCCCGGGGGAGCCGGCACGCGCACCAAGCTCGTGAACAATTACCTCGCCATCATCCTGTGCCAGCTCAATGCGGAGGCGCTGGCGCTTTCGCAGCGCTTCGGGCTCGACCTCAGCAAGACGCTCGAGGTGATCCACGGCACCACGGCCACCAACGGGCAGCTCAAGATCAACTGGCCGAACAAGGTGCTGGCAGGCGATACCTCGCCCGGATTCACCATCGACCTTGCGCACAAGGACCTTTCGCTCATCCTCGGGGCAGCCAACACCGCCCGCCTCCCGCTGCCCGTCGCCGCCGCCGCGCGCGAGGCGTTCTCGGGTGCCCGGGCCCGCGGCTACGGCAACCAGGACTTCTCCGCCATGGCCGATGTGCTCTGCGATCTCGTTCAGGTCGAGCGCGCGCGCCTGAAACAGCCTAGCTGAGCCTTGCGGTAACGCGCGACAGAAACCATCTCGACAGGGCCGCGTTAAAGACAGACCCAACAGTCAGGCCCAAGTTGTCATGGCGGAAGGTTCTGGGAAAGATCGCTTCTGGCGCACGGTCGCGCTTGTCGCGCTGGCCGTGGCCATTCTGTTCGTCGGAGAGCGCTACATGCGGTTCATCGTCCTCGCGGCCGACCAGCCGCGAGAGACGACACCGCGTCCCGATCTCACACCCCAAGAGCAGATCGCGACGCGGGTCTATACCAAGACCGCGCCGTCGGTTGCCTACATCTTCACGCATCAGTCTGGCCGCCCCCGCTTCGGCGGCAGAGCGCAGGAGGCCACTGGCACCGGCTCGGGCTTCGTCTGGGACCGCGCCGGCCATATCGTCACGAACGCACACGTCGTCGAGGGCGCTGATGAGGTGGGCGTCGTCATCGATCAAGGCGACGTGCACCCAGCGCGCGTGGTCGGAAGCGCGCCGTGGGTCGATCTTGCCGTGCTGCAGCTCACGAAGCCGCCGGACAACTTGATCCCCATCACCGTCGGCACGTCCAACGATCTCGTCGTCGGTCAGATCGTCTTCGCAATCGGTAATCCGTTCGGACTGGCGCGCACGCTGACGGCCGGTATCATCAGCGCGCTCGAGCGGACACTTCCGACAGAATCGGGCCGCGAGATCGCTGGAGTGATCCAGACGGACGCTGCTATCAACCCCGGTAACTCCGGCGGCCCGCTGGTCGACAGCGCCGCGCGGCTGATCGGCGTCAACACGGCGATCGTCGCCCCGTCTGGTACATCCGCAGGCGTTGGCTTTGCCATCCCCGTCGACACGGTCAACCGTATCGTCCCGGACCTGATCCGGACGGGCCGGGCGCCACTCGCCGGCATCGGCATCCGCGTCTTCCCCGTCGAGCTCTCCGCGCGCATGGGGGCGCCAGGTGTCGTCATCCAGGGCGTCAACACGGGCTCCAGCGCTGATCGTGCAGGGTTACGCGGCATCGACGAGATCGGTCGGCCCGGTGACATCATCATCGAAGCGAACGGCGAACGGATCACCGAGCTCGCCGATCTGACGCGCCAGCTCGAGAAGGCCGGAATAGGCAACAAGGTCAATCTGACCGTGCTGCGGAACGGCACCCCCCGGAACGTCGAGGTCGTGGTTCAGGATATCAATCCCTGAGGCGGAGGGCGTACCGCAACCGATCCGGTGCGATCTCGTCACGTGATCCCTTGACAGAACCGCCTCGACCGCCACAAGGCACGGGAGCCGTTTGTTCCGGAGGACCACGCATGCCCCTCGCCAATCGATCGCCCGCCGCCGACCGCGCCCGCTTGGTCGAGATCGTCAAGGCGCGATCCTTCCAGTCGGGAGCCGAGATGAAGCTCGCTTCCGGCCGGACGTCGAACTTCTACTTCAACATGAAGCCGACGATGCTCGATGCCGACGGTGGCCTGCTCATCGCCAACCTGATCCTCGATAAGATCGAAGGACTGTCAGCCGGGTGGATCGGTGGCCTCGAAATGGGTGCTGTGCCCATCGCGGCGGCGGTCGCGGCCGTCAGCCCGTTGCGCGACCAGCGCATCTCAGCATTCTTCGTCCGCAAGCAGGCCAAGGAGCACGGCACGCGCAGCCTCGTCGAGGGCTTGGCGCGCGGGGAAACGCTCAACGGTGCCCGTGTCGTGATCGTCGAGGACGTTACAACAACTGGCAACTCGGCGCTGAAAGCGGTCGATGCCGTGCGCGCCGAAGGCGGCGAGGTCGTGTGCGTGATCACGATCGTCGATCGCCAGGAGGGAGCTGCCGAGACATTCCAAGCGGCGGGCCTCACGTTCGCGCCGCTGCTTTCGCTCGACGACTTCCGCTAGCGAATCTTTGCCTTGCGGCGGTCGAGAGGGACCGCCGTAGACGCAAAGTCAGTGCGCCATGAACACTGGCAGCTCGGTCGCCGCGAGAATGTGGCTCGTGGCTCCGCCAAAGATCATCTGCCGGAGGCGGCTCTGCGTGTAAGCACCTTTGAGGAGCAGGTCGGCGCCGAGCCGCTCAGCCTCCTCGAGGATCGCCGCGCCCGGTTTGCGACCGCCGGCGAGAACGGTGATCTCCCGTGCCTCGATGCCATTGACCGCAAGGCAATCGGCCAGCTCCTTGCCAGAGGGCCCAGGTGAAACGGCGCCTTCAACGGTGAGGACCGTCACCTCGCGTGCCTTGAGCAGCAGGGGCATCGCATAGGAGACGGTGCGGGCCGACTCCGAGCTGCAGTTCCAGGAGATCACGATCCTCTCGCCGAGCGAGCGTGGCGGCACGGGAGGAGCGATCAGCAATGGCCGGCCGCTCTCGAAGAGTACGGCTTCGAGCGTCGTCATGCGCGGCCCCATTGTGCCGCTCTGCGGCCGGCCGACGACTGTCAGGTCGTAGACGCGCCCCAGACTGCCAAGCGCGGCATCATCAACCGGATCGCTGGCCCGCCAGCGGAATCGCGGGCGCTGACTTTCCGGCAGCGACGTCACTGCCTCTGTGGCGTGGTACGCATCGAAGATTCGTCGTGCAGTCGTGAGGACTTCGAGATCCTCCTGCTCGGCGCGGGGGAATGTCACGGTGACGACCGGGTCCGGCCCCACGACCGAGATCTGCGGCAGTCGCAAGGCGATACCTTCCACCACCCCGGAGAATCTGCCCGCAAGGCGCGCCGCGCAATCGAGCATCGAGGTGATGAGCTCGTGCTTCTCGACGGGAACGAGGATGCTCTTCATGGTGCCCTCCGCTGTGACGGTTGTGTCGGGTATCATTCAACGGACATGCGATCGTATCATGATTTGCGCCGCCAAAATCCGCGCAGCCGCGCATTTTAGCCCCGGCTATCCTTCGCTCGTTCAAACCCGCCCGATGCTACCCACAAACTCAACCCGCAAACGACTGGCCTCCCGGGTGCACCATGGTAAGGTCCGCGCGCCACCGCTCGGGGAGGGTCGATGCACAATTTCATCGTCTGCGGGTGGTATACGCCCGACTATCGCCATTATTGGACCAAACTCCAGCAACAGCTCGTCGAGATCGGCGCGCCGCACGACTTTTGCGAATGCCCCAAGGGGGCTGGGGGCTGGGAAGCGAACACGCGTCGTAAGCCTGCCCAGATCCTTGCGGCGCTTGATCGCAATCCGGATAAGGTCGTCATATTCATCGACGTCGACTGCGCGATACCCGGCGGTCTTACCGGACTGACGGAGCTTGCGAGCATTCCGAGCGATGTCGCCTTCTATTTGCGCAGCGGTCGCCGCCGCACCGGAACCCCTCGTTTCAATCCGCGCACCGGCACGATGGTCTTCCAGCCGACGCAAAGGGCGCGCGCATTCGTGGAGCAGTGGTATGCCGCGTCATCGGCGGCTCCCCGCTATTCCAACGACCAGGAGATCCTGCCGATCGTTCTCGGAAAGGTGCCTGGGCTCAGCGTCACGTTTGTTGATGTCCGCTTCTGCGCTCTTCCGTGTGACAAATGCCCCGTGCCAGTCATCCTGCATGACCGACCGCGTCAGTCCCGCCCATTCAAGCGGCTGGTCAAGCTCTTCGGCCGATGGGCCTGGGCGATGTCTCAGCTTTGCCGACAGGCTGCGCGCTGAGGCTAATATCGGAACAGCGCATTCAAGGAGCCGTAGCCGCCGCTCTCGCCGGAGCGATCGACCGATGCACCAACGCCTGCCGAGAGTTCGCCGCTCGACCACGTGTAGCGGAGAAACGTGCCCGCCCGGCCGCCGTCGTATTCGGCATTGCCGTTGACCGCTCCTTCAAGCCCGAGCGACAGCTCCGGGCGAATCCGGTAGCCGGCCCGTGCGCGCGCAGCATAGGTGTTGCCGTAAATCATCGACCATGAGAGGTCGAGCGACGACCAGGCTTGTGGACCGATCTCCAGCCAGGTTTCGAGCGCGGCCTTGGCCCCGACATCGGCGCCGATCAGCCCGTTTTCGAGATCGAGCGGGGTCAGCCGGTGCGCCTCGGCGGTGATGCCGCCGAATGCCTTCAGGGTGAGTGCACCCAGTTGCAGATGATAGCCGATGAGAGCATCGGCGAACGATACGTCACCGTGGATCGTGGTCTCGTACTTGGAGTAGGCATACGCACCGTAACCGCCGACGGCCCGAATGCGCCAGCCGTTCGCATAGAGCGACCCGAACGGCGCGATCATGATGCCCGAGTACGCGGACCAGCTGCTCGCGGTGACCTCGGCCCCCGCCCAGACTTCTTTTGAAGGCTCCGCGGCGGTCGTACGGGTGAGCCAACCATTGGCTGAGGCCGGCGAATGCGCCATGGCGCTGCCGATGATCAGAACGGCAAGCCCCCGTCCCCGCGCGCTACCCCGCCGCGCACTCCTGAAACTCCAACTCAGACGCCCCACATACACACCCACGGAGACGCTACGCCAGATCGTTAATGAACAACGTTACGTTTGCTCCGACGTCAGCACAACTGGAATCTGACAGTGCGGCTGATGATTGGTCGAGGTGGCCTGCCAAGTCACTTGGCAGGACGCTGCGTAATTTGCGTCTGAGGCTTCACCAGTGACGTTCACCAATTGGCTGCAGCTCACCAATGCGGGCCTCTACTGCGTTCCGGGCGACTTTCATATCGATCCGAGCCGCCCTGTGCCGCGCGCAGTCGTGACACACGGCCATTCCGACCATGCGCGCCCTGGTCATGGCGCCGTGCTGGCGACGGCCGAGACGGTGGATATCATGAAGGCCCGGCTCGGTGAGGATGCCGCGCAGATGTTCCAGATTCTGCCCTATGGCGAGCCGCTGCAGCATGGCGACGTGACTGTCACGCTGCACCCTGCCGGGCACATCCTCGGCAGTGCCCAGGTCGAGCTCACCTATCGCGGACAGCGCGCGGTCATTTCCGGCGACTACAAGCGCGCGCTGGATCCTACCTGCGCACCATTCGAGCTGGTGCGCTGCGATCTCTTTGTCACCGAGGCGACCTTCGGGCTACCGGTGTTCTGTCATGAGCCGGCCGAAACCGAGATCGGGCGCCTTCTCGCTTCCCGCGACGTCTTCCCCGAGCGGACACACCTCGTCGGCTGCTACGGCCTCGGCAAATGTCAGCGGCTGCTGGCCCTGCTGCGGCGCGCCGGGTACGAGCGGCCAATCTATTTGCACGGCGCGCTGAAGGCCATGACGGACCTTTACGTGGCCAGGGGACAGACGTTCGGCGAGCTGG
>JAEZHL010000387.1 GCA_023416575.1 Pseudomonadota bacterium | reverse complement strand
TTCGTCACTGGTCGTGTGCCAGTGCATCTCGCGCATGCACCCGGGCGCGACCTCGACCAGTGCCGCGGCGATGGTGCTGGCGGCCGGAAAGTTCGTCGAGTCGACGATCCGCACTTCGCCTCCCGGCACCTTCACCGGGGCCTGCGCGGATAATCGGTAGGTGTACGACACAGGCGTGCTGCCAGCGGGCGAGCGGACTCCGTCCTTGGCCAACGGTCCCGGAACCTTACCGGCGAAAACATAGCACGTATGCTCATAGTCTTGCGGCAGGTTGTCGAATGCCTTCCTGGAGACGCCGAAATTCTTGGCCAGCACCTCGCGTGGCGTGTGCGCGAACCAGTCGGTCAGCAGAAGTGTTTCGTTCTCGGAGAAATTGCCGTCGTCGAAAACGAGCAGAAACTCGCACCCTTCTTCGAGACCTTGAATCGAGTGCGGGAGACCGGCGGGGAAATTCCAGATGTCGCCTTCGCCCACATCGTCGATGAAGTTTCGTCCCTCGGTGTCTATGATTGTAATGCGGGCGCGGCCGGCGAGCATGTAGGCCCACTCGGCCTCTTTATGCCAGTGCATTTCCCGAATGCCACCCGGTTTGAGGCGCATGTTGACGCCAGCAAGCTGCGTAGAGATCGGAAGCTCCCGGGCGGTCACCTCACGTGCCCAACCGCCGGTCGAAAGGCGGTTCCGCGCGGCGGCGAAGGAGAACTTGAGATTTGGTATCGTGCCTGAATCCGTATACGGAGAGGCGAGCAGATTCGGATTTTCCCGCTCGAGCGGCACGTTCCGCGGCCCCATGATCGAGGCACCTTGATCGCCACGGATCGGCTGCGGAGCGCCGTCAAAACGCTGATCGATCTCTCTTTGCACCTGGTCGTCCTCCGTTGGGAGATGCCGCGCACCGGCCCCGGCCGCCTTCCCAGCAGGCACCGGGTCGCGCCGTAAACGGATTGACCAAGGACTCGTTCCACCAAACAGCGCCAACGGCCGAACGTTCGTTGTTCCGCCCTTGTTTGGCGCGGAAGCTGAATGCTGTGGGCAATCACGCTGTATTTTCGTACCGTGTCCTGAGCTCCACCGACCTCGGGAGAAACGACGATGCTCGATAAATCGGATACCAAGCCTGCCGCTCGCCGCAGCGTAGTGGTTCAGGGCTTCACCAACAGCGTGCTTGATCCCGCTGCCCCGATGCTCGGGCCGGTCGAGAACGGTGGCACCATCATCGCCAATACGGCCCCTGGTTGCTGGGGGCCGATGATCACGCCACGCCTGAGGGGCGGGCATGAAGTCACCCAGCCGGTCTATGTCGAAGGCGCCAATCCGGGAGACGGAATCGCGATCCGCATCCGCGACATCACCGTCACGTCCATCGCGACAGCCTCAGGACACGATTCCTCGCCAGCGGGGTACTGCCTCGGCGATCCCTATGTCGCGGCCCGCTGCCCGACTTGCGATGAAGTGTGGCCGGAAACCCATCTGGAGGGAATCGGGCAGAACGCCGTCATTTGCGACAAGTGCGGTAATCCGGTGAAGCCCTTCGAGATCGTGCATGGCTACACCGTCGTTTTCGACGAGACCCGCACTGTCGGCGTCACGATGCCCAAATCGGCTGCCGAGGACATCGCGCGGGACGCACATCACTACGCCGCCCTGCCGGACCAGTCGGTGCAGCATCCGATCCTGACCTTCGCGCCTTCCGATATGCCAGGCGTGATGATCCGAATGCGCCCGTTCCTGGGACAGCTCGGCACGATGCCCTCGATGCCGATGCCGGACTCGCATAATGCTGGCGACTTCGGCGCTTTCCTCGTCGGTGCGCCGCATGACTACGGGATCACGGCGGAGCAGCTGGCCCAGCATAAGACGGACGGGCACATGGACATCGACGCCGTGCGTCCCGGCGCCATCCTGATCGCGCCAGTGAAAGTGAAAGGCGCCGGCGTCTACATGGGCGACATGCACGCCGCTCAGGGCGATGGCGAGATCGCCGGACACACCATGGACGTCTCCGGCAGCGTCACCTTGCAAGTCGAAGTCCTGAAGAACTACCCGATCGACGGTCCAGTTCTTTTCCCGCTGCTGGAGGACCTGCCGCCGCTCGCGCGTCCGTTCACCGCGACAGAACGGGCGAAGGCGCAACGGCTCGCCAAGTCGTGGGGAGTGGATGCCGTTGAAGAGCTCGCGCCGATCTCCGTCATTGGCACTGCACCAACGCTCAACGGCGCGATCGACAACGGCCTGCAGCGCGCCGCTGACCTGCTCGGCATGACCGTGCCCGAGGTCCGCAACCGCGCCACCGTCAACGGCGCCATCGAGATCGGCCGTGCGCCTGGCGTCATCCAGGTGACCTTCCTCGCCCCCCTAAGCCGCCTCGATGCGGTAGGCCTGGGCAAATACGCCCGCGAGCAGTACGACTTGTGACAGCCGTCTGACGACAACTCTCGACCGAAGATCACCCGGCTATCAGCTCTGCGAGAGCCGGGTGCGTCGAGGACATGTGACCGAGTACCGGAGCGGAGGACGTCTACAGCGCCCTCCGACCCACGGTTCAGAGCCGTCCCATGCGCAGAATCGCCAAGGCCATGGCTTGAGCGCGCGGCACGAACGAATCGACCTCGAGATACTCTTCCGGTGTATGGG
>JAEZHL010000062.1 GCA_023416575.1 Pseudomonadota bacterium | reverse complement strand
GCCGGCGCCCTGGCCCTTGCGCTCGCACTGGTCGTCGGATTCGGAGCAATCGGCACTTGGCAAGTATTGCGGGCGCCTGCCGTGCCGCATCTCAGGGCCGAATAAGCTAAGTTCGTGCTTACGATTGCGCTCTTGCAGGCTGGGGATGAAATTCATACGTTCAGGCTCAGCGAATATGGCAGCCCGCGCTTCTTGAAAGCGCCGCAGGCGCTGGTCATATTGCATAGGACTGTATTCGGGTGCTCGCATCAGCGGTCAAAGGGATCAACGATGGCTCAGTTCGACAATAGGTATGCGCAGGCCGCCGTGGCCGCCCGTACGGGTGCCGCGGTGGACGAGGGCCTCCGCGCATACATGCTCACTGTCTACAATTACATGGCGGCTGGTGTGGCTCTCACCGGCATCGTCGCGTACATGCTCTTCAGTGCTGCGGTGACCGGCGATCCGGGTTCAGCCGTTGCGCGCCTCGGTAACGGCATTATGCTGACCGAGTTCGGCCGCACGCTTTATGTCAGCCCGCTGCGCTGGGTTCTCATGCTGGCGCCGCTTGCTTTCGTGTTCTTCCTGTCGTTCCGCGTCTATCAGATGAGCGTCGGCGCGGCTCAGCTGACGTTCTGGCTGTTCGCGGCCGTCATGGGCGCTTCGCTGTCGACGATCTTCCTCGTCTACACCGGCGCTTCGATCACGCGCGTGTTCTTCATCACCGCGGCTGCGTTCGCTGGCCTCAGCCTGTGGGGCTACACGACGCGTCGGGACCTGTCCGGCTGGGGCACGTTCCTGTTCATGGGCCTGGTCGGCATCATCATCGCCGCGCTGGTCAATATCTTCCTGCAGTCGAGCGCGATGCAGTTCGCCATCTCGGTGATCGGTGTCCTCGTGTTCGCTGGCCTGACCGCCTATGACACGCAGCGGATCAAGGACGGCTACTACGAGATCGCTGGCAACGCGGAGCTCGCAGCGAAGACGGCCATCATGGGCGCGTTGAGCCTGTACCTCGACTTCATCAACATGTTCACCTCGCTGCTGTATCTGTTCGGCGATCGCGAGTAGGCGGACAAAAGGCTTCGAGCCACGGAAAAGGGCCCACTTCGGGCCCTTTTTTGTTGGAGAATGGCGTCTCGGCTTCGGAAAGATGAGGTGTCGGGAGTAGGCGGGATGGCGAACGTTCACCTGCGCGCTGCTACGCTCAGTGACATTGCTGCGATAACGGCGATCTACGCGCCTGCCGTGGTTTCAGGGACGGCAAGCTTCGAGCTGGAGCCGCCGTCCGAGGATGAGATGCGCAAGCGCTTCGAGGCGGTGACGGGTGGCGGTTTCCCCTACCTCGTCGCGGAGCGCGACGGCGTGGTCGTCGGATACGGCTATGCCAATGCTTTCCGCCCCCGGCCGGCCTACCGCTTCAGCGTCGAGAACTCGGTGTATGTCGCCCCCGGCCACCAGGGGCAAGGTGTCGGCCGCGCATTGCTCCAGGCTCTGATCGCGGCGAGTGCGGCGCAGGGCTTCAGGCAGATGATCGCGGTGATCGGCGACTCCGGTCAGCGGGCGTCGATCGGCCTGCACCGCTCCCTGGGGTTCACGTTTTCCGGCACCATCCATTCGGTCGGCTACAAGCACGGCCGCTGGCTCGATGTGGTGCTGATGCAGCGCAGCCTCGGCGACGGGGACGGCACGCAGCCAGAATCCTGATCGTAGTCCGGCAAGCTGGCGCAGAGCGGGGGACGGGGTCCGGTATCGGGTGAGACTTCAATGCCCGACGAGCTTCGGTCGGCCCTCGAGGACGCGCAGGACGTGGCGCAATTCGTGCCCACGCTTCAGGATCATGCCGCCGGCGGAAATGACACTGTAGGCGCCCTGCTTCCGCGCGAGCTTCGGGTTCTTCTCGATGCGGTAGAGCGGGCACTCGCTCGAGCGCCGGAATACCGAGAACACGGCCTTCTCGCGCCCCATATCGATGGCGTAGTCGCGCCATTCGCCCGCGGCGACCTTCCGGCCATAGACAGCCAGGATCGCGTCAAGCTCGCGGCGGTCGAAAAACGTGGTCGCCGCCAAGTTCTGTTGCGCCCCTTGCTGGGCCTGCATGGTGCTGCCCCGCGAGTCGCCCGCTTGCCGCGGGCGAAAGGCTATCGGTTCGGAATCGCTCAAAGGCGCCTCCTTCATTTTCTGTCAATGTTGCCTGGGGCCAGGGGAAATTCAAGCCTCCGCGCATCCGGGCGGGCCGCAACAAACTGAAACAAAAATCACGCAATAGCCATATTGCGTCCCATTAGCCGCCCCAATGCTGGGTAAAGTGATAATCCCCTGGCCCGGTCCATTGCTCGGATCCGATGCCCCCCATTGTCCACCGAGCTTCCCCCTCGTGGACCGGGCCACTGCTCCCCCTACGGTTGTGCCCAGGAAGTGACACACCAATGTCGCGAAATTGCCGCGAATCAGCGGCAGGTAGGCGCCGTTGCCCCTGGCCCGGCTCTGTGGATGGACTCTGGATCAGACCCCAAGCTGCCGGAGACGTGTTCCCGGACCGGGCCAACTCTGTTTGGAGTTTCTAGCGGTCGACTGGCCACGCGTAGTGGCCGCAACGTACCGCCTCAATGCTCCGGACCGGCAACCCATGCGGCCGCAACGATGGCGCCGACGGTTCCCTCCTGGAGCAGCACAGCACAGCGCTGACCTGCTTGCTGAAGTACTGCAGATTCCTGCAGCTCGACATTGGTCTGGCGGTCGGACCACATCCCGACAGGGGTCAGCTCCCGCACCACGTTGGCGTACGTGACCTTCTTGCCCCGGTTCTCGCCGCGCTTGATCTCGACCTCGACCGAGGGCTGGACGACGGCCAGCCAGATCGTGCCGCCCTTCATGCGGCTGTTCTGCGGGATTGCGCCGGCCTCGATGCTGACGGTCTTACCGTCGCTCCGCGCGATCAGCTCGACCCGGTCGGCCGCGAGCTTCTCGGTCGTCTCCGCAAGTGCGCGGTCGATCTCGGATTTGCTGCTGCCGATGGCATGTGCCAAGCCGTTGACGACCACTTGCGGCGTATAGATCCGGCCGTCCCCCCGCGCGTCGGCGTAGCCGCGCTGGCGATGCGTGAACTTCGGGCTGGCAAGGGTGTCCTTCCACCCCAGGTAGTCCCAGTAGTCGACCGGCAGTGAAAGGGCGACGATATCCGGCCGCCCGGCGTAGCTGCGCAGAAGCGAGTCGGCCGTCGGGCAGGACGAGCAGCCCTGGCTTGTGAACAGCTCGATGACGGACGCCGCGCGCACCTCCTGGGCCGTGAGCGGCTGTGCCAGGCTGATCGCAAGTGCCGGCACCGAAAGGCAGAATAACGCTGTAAGCCAGCGAGTCATGGCCGTCCTTGAGCTTGCTTCAAGCGAGACTTATCCGCGGCTCGGACTGCAATTACCAGTCACGAATGGGTGAGTTAACTGCCTCTCCTCAAGCAAAAGTCGAAAAGAAGGCCGGCGGTGTCGCCGGCCTTCTGTGGTTCACTCTGCTGCTGCCAGGTTGCGCAGCACGTACTGGAGAATGCCGCCGTTGCGGTAGTACTCGAGCTCGTCGAGCGTATCGATCCGGCAGAGCACCGGGACTTCCTGCGTGGCGCCGCTCGCTGACGTGATCCGGGCCACCAGCGTTTGCCGCGGCTTCACGTCCGCCAGGCCGTCGATGGTAACCGTTTCGTCGCCCTTGAGGCCCAGCGATTGCCAGCTCTGCCCCTCGGCGAACACCAGTGGCAGCACGCCCATGCCGACGAGGTTCGACCGGTGGATGCGCTCGTAGGACTGCGCGATCACCGCCTTGACACCGAGCAGGTTGGTACCCTTGGCCGCCCAGTCGCGCGACGAGCCGTTGCCGTACTCGACGCCTGCGAAGACGACGAGCGGAACGCCCTCATCGCGATAGCGCATCGCCGCGTCGTAGATGAACATCGTCTCGCCCGAGGGATGATGGACCGTATATCCACCCTCGCGGACGGCTCCGCTCGCGTCCTTCACCATGTGGTTCTTGATGCGGATGTTGGCGAAGGTGCCACGCATCATGATCTCATGGTTGCCACGCCGCGTCCCGTACTGGTTGAAGTCCTCGGGACGAACCTGCCGCTCAATCAGGTAGTGGCCGGCGGGGCTGTCCTTGCGGATCGAGCCGGCGGGCGAGATGTGGTCGGTGGTGATCTTATCACCGAGCAGCGCCAGGATGCGCGCACCCGCGATGTCGGTGACAGGCCGCGGCTCCTTCGTGATCCCCGCGAAATAGGGCGGATTCTGCACGTAGGTCGAGCCGCTGTTCCAGGCATAGGTGAGGCCTGGAATGGCCTTGATCTTCTGCCAGTTGTCGTCGCCTTTGAACACGTCGGCGTAGCGCGACTTGAACATCTCCCGCGTGATGTTATCGGCGATGTACTGCTGGATCTCCTGGTTGGTCGGCCAGATATCACGCAGGTACACCGGCTGCCCGTCCTTGCCGATGCCGAGCGGCTCGGTCGCGAGGTCCTTCTGCACCGACCCGGCGAGGGCATAGGCGACGACCAGCGGCGGCGAGGCGAGATAGTTCGCCTGCACGTCCGGGCTGACCCGGCCCTCGAAGTTGCGGTTGCCAGACAGAACCGCCGCCGCGACGATGCCGTTCTCGTTGATGGTCTGCGAGATCTCGGGCGCCAGCGGACCGGAGTTCCCGATGCAGGTCGTGCAGCCGAAGCCGACGAGGTTGAAGCCGAGCTGGTCGAGATAGGTCTGCAGCCCCGACTTCTCGAGGTATGCCGCGACCACCTGCGATCCAGGTGCCAGCGAGGTCTTCACCCACGGCTTGGTCGCCAGTCCCTTCTCGATGGCATTACGCGCGAGCAAGCCGGCGCCGATGAGCACGCTCGGGTTCGAGGTGTTCGTGCAGCTCGTGATCGCGGTGATGACGACATCGCCATGGCCGAGGTCGAATTCCTTGCCCGCAACCTGATGCCGTTTGCCGATCTCGCCCGGCTTCCGGTATTCGGACTCGAGCGCCGTCGCGAAGCCCGCGCTCACCTTGTCGAGCGGGATCCGTCCCTCCGGCCGCTTGGGGCCGGCCATGGAGGGCACGACCTCGCTGAGGTCGAGCGACAGCGTCGTCGTGAAGACCGGGTCGGGCGAGTCGGCCGTCCGGAACAGGCCCTGTGCCTTCGCGTAGGCTTCGACCAGCGCGATGCGGTGCGAATCGCGTCCGCTAAGGACGAGGTAGTCGAGGGTCGCCTGATCGATCGGGAAGAAGCCGCAGGTGGCGCCGTACTCGGGGGCCATATTGGCGATGGTGGCCCGATCGGCGAGCGTCATGTGGTCGAGGCCGGGGCCATAGAATTCCACGAAGCGCCCGACGACGCCGTGCTTGCGCAGCATCTGCGTCACGGTCAGCACCAGGTCGGTGGCGGTCACGCCTTCCTTCAGCCGCCCCGTGAGCTTGAAGCCGACGACCTCCGGGATGAGCATCGATTGCGGCTGGCCGAGCATGGCCGCCTCGGCCTCGATGCCACCGACACCCCAGCCGAGAACGGCGAGAGCGTTGACCATGGTCGTGTGGCTGTCCGTACCGACGAGCGTGTCCGGGAAGGCATAGGTCTCGCGGCCGACGTCGCGCGTCCCCACCGTCTGCGACAGGTATTCGAGGTTGACCTGATGGCAGATGCCGGTGCCCGGCGGAACGACGCTGAAGTTGGCGAAAGCACCCTGGCCCCACTTCAGGAACAGGTAGCGCTCGCCGTTGCGCTCGTACTCGAGCTCGACGTTGCGGGCGAAGGCTTTTGGGCTGCCGAACTCATCGACGATGACCGAGTGGTCGATGACGAGGTCCACCGGCACCAGCGGATTGATCTTGCGCGGATCGCCACCGAGCGTGTTCATGCCGTCGCGCATCGCGGCGAGGTCGACAACGGCTGGGACGCCGGTGAAGTCCTGCATCAGCACGCGGGCCGGGCGGAAGCCGATCTCCTTCTCGACCTTGCCGCGATTTTCGAGCCAGGCCGCGGCGGCCGTGATGTCCTCCTTGGTCACCGAGCGGTCGGTCTCATGCCGCAGCAGGTTCTCCAGCAGCACCTTCATCGAGTACGGCAGCCGGGAGATGCCGGCGAGGCCATTCTTCTCGGCGTCCGGCAGTGAGAAATAGGTGTAGGTCTTGGTGCCGACAGTGAGTTTCTTGCGGCTCTTGAAGCTGTCCAACGACACGGGTTCTTGCGCAGTCACGTTCTGTCCTCTCCGAGCATCTGAAGCCGCGCCGCCGGAGCGCCGGCGGAGGGATCGATCCCGTTTTTGCGCTAGCGTGGATAGAAGCGTGCTCCTTATATAACCGCGTTCGCGCGAGGGCCAGTCCGCGCGTTGTCTCGGATGGCCGCGGCGCGCAAGAACGTCAGTCGCAGGACAGGTTCATTGGTGGCGGACGAAATCGCTGAGGGGAGTGCCAGCCCCGCTCCGGGTGGCGGGCTCGTGGTCGACCGGCTGACGGTCGAGCGCGGCGGGCGGCGGGTGCTCTCGGAGTTGTCCTTCACCGTCGCGCCCGGCGAAGCACTTCTGCTGACTGGACCCAATGGCGCGGGCAAGACGACGTTGCTGAAGACGATCGCCGGGTATCTGGCGCCCGCCGGCGGCCACGTTACGCTGGCCGATGGCGGCGATCTCTCGGTGACGGAGCGGGCCCACTATATCGGCCATCTCAATGGCTTGCGCGGGTCGCTCACGGTCGAGGAGAACGCGCGGTTCTGGGCGCAATACCTCGGCGGCACTGCGGATCGTGTCCATCCAGCGCTCGACAGGTTCGGATTGGCATCGTTGGCCGGTATCCCTGCCGGCTACCTTTCAGCAGGTCAGAAGCGTCGGCTGGCGCTGGCACGGCTCCTGCTCGCTCACCGCCCGCTGTGGCTGCTCGATGAACCTTCGTCCTCGCTCGACGCCGGGTCTACGCGGGTGCTGGCGGGCGTGCTCGACGAGCATGTCGCGGGCGGCGGCCTCATCGTCGCGGCCACGCATCTGCCACTTGGCCTCGCCCGGTCGCGCGAGTTGCGCTTAGGCGTTGCGAGGGCGGCATGAGTGGGTTCTTGACGCTGGTGAAGCGCGACCTGCTGCTGGCCGTTCGCGAGGGCGGCGCGACAGGAACGGCGCTCGGATTTTATCTGATCGTCATCGCCATCATGCCGTTGGGCATCGGACCCGACATGCAGCTGCTGTCGCGGATCGCGCCGGGGGTCTTGTGGATCGGATTGCTGCTGGCGACGCTGCTGTCGCTCGGGCGGATGTTCGAGGCGGACCAGGAGGAGGGCGTGCTCGACATCCTGGCCACGGGACGGTTGCCGCTGGAGTTCGTCGCCGCGGCGAAAGCGCTGGCGCACTGGATCTCGAGCTGCCTTCCGCTGGCCATACTGTCCCCGCTGCTCGGGCTGCTCCTGAATCTCGAGCTGGCGGCCTATCCGATCCTGATCGGCACGGTGCTCGTCGGCTCGCCCGCGATAAGCCTCCTCGGCGGCATTGGCGCGGCGTTGACCCTGCGCAGCCGTCGCGGCGGGCTGCTGATCGCGCTCCTGGTGCTGCCGCTCTATATCCCGACACTCATTTTCGGAATCGCAGCCATCAGCGCGGTGGTGAACCCGCCCGGCAGCATGGAGGCCTCGCTGCTGCTCCTTGCTGCGTCGACGATCGTCTCGCTGGTGGTTGGCCCGATTGCCACGGCTGCGGCTCTCAGGGCGCAACTTGGTTAATGCGTGCGCAGCGCGTGAGATGGTCGCGGGCAAGGAGTGCGCAGCTTGCCCCGCGACCTCGAAGCGATTTGCGCGGGCGCGCGGTTGGGCCTAGATCAGTGCCATGCAAACCCTGACCCAGAGACTGGCCAATCCGACCCGGTTCATGGAGCTGTCGCAGCGGCTCCTGCCCTGGATTTCGTCGCTCGCCGCCCTGTTGCTGGTCTACGGGCTCTACCTCGCCTTCTTCGTCGCGCCGCCGGATTATCAGCAGGGCGAGACGGTTCGGATCATGTTCATCCACGTCCCGGCGGCGTGGCTGGCGATGATGGGCTACATGATCATCGCCATTTCGAGCTTCGGCCTGCTCGTCTTTCGTCATCCACTTGCGGATGTGTCAGCAAAGGCGGCGACGCCGATCGGGGCCGCATTCACGCTGTTGGCGCTCATCACCGGCTCACTGTGGGGCAAGCCGATGTGGGGCGCCTATTGGGTCTGGGATGCCCGGCTCACCTCGGTTCTGATTCTGCTCTTCCTCTACATCGGCCTGATGGCGCTGCGTTCCGCGCTCGATGAGGATCCGGCATTGGCTGGCAAGCTGACGGCGGTGCTTGGATTGGTGGGCGTCGTCCTGCTGCCGGTGATCCGGTTCTCGGTGGATTGGTGGAACACGCTGCACCAACCTGCAAGTGTACTGAAGGTTGGCGGCCCGGCCATTCATTCGTCGATCCTGGTGCCGCTGCTCGTCATGGCGGCGGGTTTCACGCTGCTCTTCATCGCAATGCATCTCAAAGGCATGCGCAACGAGATCCTGCGCAGACGGGTGCGGTCGCTTACGATGGTCGAGGTTGAGCGGGCGGCCCGGCTCGAAGCCCGGATGGCGGAGTAGCAGATGGACCTTGGACAGCACGCCGCATTCATCTGGGCATCCTACGCCATCGTGGCGCTCGTCCTGGCGTTGCTGATCGGCTGGCTCGTCGCCGATGGCCGGCAGCAACAGCGCCGGCTCGAGGAGCTGGAGGCTCGCGGCGTCCGGCGGCGTTCGGCATCCGGAGCGGGCGCGGCCCGAGGCAGCGAGGCTGGCTGAGCCGATGCCCGATTCGCGTATGAAACAGTTGGACGAACGGTCACCTGCCCCCCGATCACGGCGC